>CAMCTP010000012.1 GCA_945878495.1 Rickettsia typhi
ATTGAATTTAATGCAGATGGCTGTTTAGCCGTTGCGTCTGCTGCGTTTGCTGTTGCGATGAAAAATTCTGATAGACTCATTTTTAAAAAAGAAAGCTCCTATATTAAGTTTTAAGAAAAATAATTGTCAATTTCTTTTAATTGATCCAAGATAATATTTGTGCTTCCAGTATAAAATATTTGCAATTCTAAGAAATTAGGTTTTTTATTTTATGCAACTTAATCAATTACAACAAGAAACGGCTAGTGCCTTTAAAGAGCTTCAAGCGACTAATGAAAAAGGTCAACTTGATGCTTTGGATAAGCAAAAATTAAGCAATCTTAATCAATCATTGGATAGTTTATCCTTAATGTTTGATAAGTATTTAAAGTCTCAACAGTCTCCAAGTTATCAGCAAAAAGCTGGTTTGACCTTGACAACTCAAGATCAAGCTTTTCAAAACTCAGGCATTGCATCTCAATTTAACGAAATGGTTCGTAGCGACTCAGTTGCTTCAACCGATGTTGGTTATTTGCAAAGCGCTAGAGTTAATGAAATGATAAAAAATTATCTTAATACAAATTCTGTAATAAGAAAATTTGCAACTCAAGTTGCTATTTCCAGAGAAAGTCTTGAATATGTAAGAAATAAACTTGATATTCAGGCTCAATGGAATGGTGGAACCCTGCCGCCTGATTCAGTTGATGGGTATGAGAAATTTACCATAAAACTTAATGATTTAATAGCTCAGCCAAAAGTTACATATAATTTGATCAATGATGTTCAAATTGACTTTGAAGCTTGGCTTGCAAATGAATTGGGGCAAATTTTCTTAAACAAAGAAAATGATGCATTTATCAATGGAGATGGTATAAATAAGCCAAAAGGTATTTTATCCTATACCTCAACGCTTGATACCGTGACTACTAAAAATGCTTCATTGATGACTGTTGATGGAATTATTAATTTAGTTTACTCAATGTCCGATATATATGCCAATGATGCTGTGATTATAATGAATAAAGCAACTGTTCAGGAGGTTAGAAAGTTGAAAGATTCAAATGGTCAATATCTTTGGATGCCAGGTATTTTATCGGGAAAATCTGATACAATAATGGGCGTGCCTCTTCAGACAATGAGCAATATTCCGGTAATAGCGGCAAATTCAATTTGTGCGATATATGCTAATTTGAAAAAATCTTATTTGATTGCAGATCACGAAAATATCGCAATTCAAAAAGATCCGTTTAGTGCAAAACCGTTTATCTCATTTTACTGCGGTAAAAGAGTTGGCGGTGATGTTATTAATCCAAAAGCTATTAAACTGCTTAAAGTTGCAGTTTAATGTTTCAACTGTGTGGCGAGAGAAATCTCGCTGCATATCTTTGCTGCACGGTAAAATTTCAGAAAAAATAAATTGTTTTTGCTTATTTATTGTTTTTAGTCTTCATGCATGTATATAATTACTGTTATTGTATATTTTTATGAAAATTAATTTATCCAAAAAAATACCAATTATTTCGTCAATGGTATTTTGCTTGATTATCATTGGGTTCGGTATTTTCATTCTTTCATCAAATTCAGATGTAAAGGCTTTTTCTGTTGCAAATGGAGAATGCAAGCAATTTTGGAATAATTCTAGCTTTGAGGTTGTAAAATGTAAAATTGACGGCAAGGACTATGTTATAGCTAATAAAAAAGAAGTTGCCGGAGGTATAGCGATAAAATAGAAAATTCTTGCTTTTTATCAAAAATATAGCATGAATAGACAAATTTTCTAATTTATGTTCTCTGGAACTGGTACGGCAATAATAACTCCAATGAAAAATGGAATCATTGATGTAGAATCATTAAAAAAAATTGTAAATTTTCAGCTTGAAAATGGCATTGATGCTATATTTCCGTGTGGAACAACCGGAGAAATCGCAACCCTGACAGATGAAGAATACGCCTTGGTAATTAAAACCGTTGTTGATATTGTGGCAAAAAAAGTTCCAGTTATAGCAGGTGTTGGAGGAAATGACACTAGAAAGGTGATTAAAAATATTAAAACCTGTGAATCCTTGGGCGTTGATGCAGTGCTTGCCGTTTGCCCATATTACAACAAGCCAACGCAAGATGGCTTGATTGCACATTTTTCAGCAATTGCAGAATCAACAAAATTACCTATTATGCTATACAATGTTCCGGGTAGAACGGTAACTAATATATCAAATGCAACAATTGTGTCTCTGGCAAAAAAATATCATAATATATCTTCGCTAAAAGATGCAACTGGATCGCTTGAAAGGGTTGCAGAATTAAATTATGATCTAAATAAATCAGGCGTTAAAAACTTTAAGCAATTCTGCGGAGATGACGCAACAGTTCTTGGTTTTACCGCAATGGGCGGAGCGGGGTTGATATCGGTGGCTTCGAATATCTATCCAAAGAAGATCGCAAAAATGACTAAATTAGCTCTTGATGGAAATTTTAAAGATGCAAAAATTTTGCAGGATAAATTTATAAACTTTTGCAATATTATGTTTGTTGAAACAAATCCTTCACCAGTAAAATTTGCAGCAAGTACAATAGGTTTATGCGAAAATGAAGTACGTCTTCCTCTTGCAAAGCTCTCAAAGTCTGGTGAATTATCTGTCGATTCTGCAATGTCTGAAATTTAATAGTTCAGACTAATTTACCCATAATAGCTAGAGCTTGTAATTTTCAGACATTGCTATATTGTAATGAATACGTTATTGGAAATAACTAAATTTAAGCATTACCAGTATTATATATTTACTCCATCAGTTTTTTGATCTCTTTTTCAACAACAGAATTTACGATTCTTTCAAGATTCTCGTTCATCCATCCCTCTAGTTGAGTTTTCACCAAACTTACGGTTAGATCATACATGTTGATATTTTTTAAATCCTCAATTCCTCTTGATTGAACCGAAGCTTGTTGTTTAATGAAGTTTTTGGCATTCAAGGCATTTTGTATTGTAGAATGAATGCTAGATGTAACGCTCGGCGCAATATTTAATTCGTTGCTTTGCTGAGAATTAAATGATTTTGCTTGTTGAGTATTTTGCATTGCAGGTTGAATTTCCCCCTCAAATTCATCATCCTCCTGATCTTGTTGATTAGCATTTTTAATTTCTTCTTCCTCTAACTCAAGATCCTCGTCTTCAAGATCATCCTCCTGATCTTGTTGATTAGCATTTTTAATTTCTTCTTCCTCATCTGAGTCTTCTTCAAGATCACTTTCTTCTTCCTCTAACTCAAGATCCTCGTCTTCAAGATCATCATCCTCAAGAAAATCTTCGTCATCTTCGTCTAAATCATCTTCTTCGTCAAGATAATCTTCTATATCTTCATCTGTTAATGTACCATTTTGATTGCTAGATCGGTTAACGCTAACATCCTCTTGATCGATATCATCAAGAACGTCGCTTTCGTCAATTTCATCTTCTATTAATTCTTCATCCTGACTATCGCCTAGGTTGTGTTTTATATCATCAAAATCCAAATCATCTTCAAAGTCATACTCATTGTTTTGTTTTGCAAACTTTGCTTTTGCATCTTGAGTAAAGGAATCAGTTGTCATTTTTTGCTTTATTGCATCTATTATTTCGCCTGTTGACGATAATTTGTCGTTGGAGGTTTTTTTGATAAATCCAAACATTTTGGTATAAAATAGGTCTTAACTATTATCCTGTGGTGAAAAAAATAAAAATCAACAAAAATTCTTTGGATATAAATGTAATAAAATAATTTATTGCTTTTAATGCTAATATTGATATAATGTTAGAAATATTATTAATTATGTTTAACAAAAAATCTAAGGTTTGGTTTAATGGCAAAATATGTTTAGCAGAAGATATTAATATTAGTATTTTTACCCATGCGCTGCATTACGGAACAGCTATTTTTGAGGGTTGCAGGGCTTACAATGGCAGGGTTTTTAAAATGAAGGAACATAATGAAAGATTGATTAATTCGGGAAATATGGTTGATGTTCCTGTTGGATATTCTGTTGATGAATTAAATAACGCAACGAATAATGTTTTAATGGAAAATAATCTAACAAATGCCTATATTAGACCTATTGCGTGGCGTGGAGACGAAAATCTTGGAGTAAAATCAAAATATAACAGTGTTAATGTTGCTATTTTTGCTTGGGAATGGGGCACTTATTTCGGTGACGATAAAATTGCTGCAGGAATTAATTTAGCGCCAACAAAATATGTTCGCCCTGATCCAAGATCCACTGAGACTCAGGCAAAGGCATCTGGTTTGTATTTTATTGGAGCGAATATGCAAAATAAATGCAGCGTTGATGGATATGATGATGTTTTAATGCTTGACTGGCAGGGATATGTCGCAGAGTGTACATCCTGCAATATATTTTTCATAAAAGACATGGAGCTACATACGCCGATTCCAAATTGCTTTTTAAATGGAATTACTCGTCAAACAATTATGAATCTTGGGGTAAAAATCGGATATAAAGTTATTGAAAGAAAAATAATGCCACAAGAATTATCAAGCTTTGAGTCTGCATTTACGACAGGCACAGCGGTTGAAGTAATGCCAGTAAATTCGATTTTTGATATATATAAATATCCTAATAAATCAAAAGTTTTGGAGATCAGAAATGAGTATTTGAAGCTAGTAAATGCTAGTTAATTTTCATCAATTCTTATTATACAAGAAGTATGATTTTCAATTCACATTAAACTGTGATTTTGTAATTCTAAAAATCAATCATCACAATATCTTAATATAAAAAATGCTTGATTAATATATTATAGATTTTTAACTTATAGTTAAAAAAATTATTTAATGAAATGCATTCGAGTAAAATTATTTTTATATTATTTTTTTTAGCTTTTCAAGAAAAAACGATTGCCAAAGCTGATACTTCGAAGTATAATTTTTTCAAAAATCATGAGATATCAATACAAACACTATCTTATGTAAAACATCTTGGAAGTAATGACCCAAGTCTAAATGAGGGTTTTGGGAATCGTTTATTTATAGCTGGGTTGAGCGTTGACGAGCAAAAGAAAACAAAAATTCTATTTGGCTTTATTAACAACAGCTTTAATGATAAATGCATGCTTCTGGGCATTTCGCACAATTGGATAAAGCTGAGTGATAAGGTTGATTTTGTAGGAATGTATGCATATGTAGGAGAAGTTCCGGGTATCGCATGTCAAAACTGCGGAAATGAAGGAGTTTATAATACTTTTAAAAAAAGTACTGGAATTGGTTTTGCACCATATATTTGGCACGGCATAAGTTATAAAATAATGGATAATTTTAAAATCAACAGCGGTATAATTTTTCCACATGTTGCAACTATTAATCTTGAATTTGTTTTTTAGTTAAGGCGGCTAAAACATTTTTAACGCTCTTTGTATATTCCGAAGAATTAGAATTTTTTTGTATCTTTCTATTTATTACATGTGGCGGAGATGACGGGATTTGAACCCGCGACCTCTGCCGTGACAGGGCAGCGCTCTAACCAGTTGAGCTACATCTCCAATAAGAAAATCTAATGATGATATTTTTATTGTCAAGTATTTTTTGTTTATTTCTTTGAGGTCTGGATAAAAAAATAGAGCCAATATTTCTATTGACTCTATTTGAAATTGGATTTTGTTGATATCAATTATTTCTTTTTTGAAGAAGATTTTGTTGATACCGATTTTTTAACTTCAGCCTTTACTTGTGCTGGAGATACAGAAACCGCAGTTTCAACTTTTTGAACAGCGTCTACCGGTGCTGCAACTACTGCAGTAGGTTGAGATGGAGCTACTGGTGCTGTTTGTGGTGCATTATTTTGAGCTTCAGGAGCTGGCGCAATTGCTGGTACTTGAGCAGGAATTGGCTGAGCTGGATCTTGAGAAACAGGTACTTGAGGGTTAGCAGCTAAAGCAGGATCTATTGATTCAGGAGCAACTTGGTGATTGTTTTGATCCATATTTGCAGCATCCTGTGCTTCATGTGGCATATTTTCATGATTTTCATTTGCATTAGGTATGACAACCTCGCTTGATTGATTAGATCCAACTAGAAATGGAGCGAATTTTGAAACAACGCCAGACATTCTAAGGCCTAGTAAAAAGAATACTAGCATTAGTAATGCGTTTATTAAGGTTTTCATAAAGAAACAAAAATTTTTATATCATATTGTATATTTTTTTTAATTGTCAAGTGTTTTAATCAACAAAAGAAATTTCCTCAATAGTTTTTTGAGTTTTATTTTTACTGTTTAATATAATAGAGTGAGTTATAACCTCATTTTCTGACATTTGAACTCCATTGCAAAAATCTCCATCCGTTATACCCGTGATGCCAAATATTACATCACCTTTAACCATGTCATTGATATGATATTTTTTCTTAAAATCTACACCCATTGAACTACTTCTCTCGTTGACTTCTTTAGTTCCAGAGATTAGCCTTGCTTGCATAAATCCACCAAGAGTTTTTAGCGCACATGCTGCCAAAACACCCTCCGGAGCTCCTCCGATTCCAAAATAAAGATCCACTCCATCTCCAATTGCCGATCTCATTACCGCACTTAAGTCGCCATCACTTATGAGAGAAACCTTTGCACCTGTTTTTCTAATTCTATCTATATACTCTTGATGTCTCGGTCTATCAAGCATTACAACGGTGATTTCTGAGATTTTTTTGTCTAATAACTCAGATAAATCACGAATATTTTCTTCGATGGTTTTGTCCAAATCCAATACTTCTTCGGATCCAGAAACTGAAGCAATTTTCTCCATATATAAATCAGGCGCATGTAAAATACCATTACCAATTGCAATTGCCGTAATTGAATTTCTTTGATTATTCGCACATAAACTTGTTCCTTCAAGCGGATCTACTGCTATTTCCATTTTTATCGACCCAGATCCAAGTTCTTCTCCGATAAATAGCATAGGCGCAACATCTCTTTCTCCCTCTCCAATGACAACTGTTGCTGATATTATATCTTGATTTTTTAGAACACTTCTCATAGCTTCAACTGCCGCTTGATCTGCCGCATTGCTATCACCTTTTCCTATAAATTTGTAGGATTCTATTGCAGCTTTTTTGCTTGCCTCGAGAACTAAATTTTCTATTTGCCGTGTTATCATATATGATATAATTTTTCTTATTTTGAAGATGAAAAATTAATTGTAAAGCAAAAGATTATGTTATTTATTCAATCTTTTTTGGGTAAAAAAATCCGTTAATAACTTTGAACACCCCTCATTCATTATGCAGTCATAAACTACTGGTCGGTGATTTATATTTGCATTTTCAAAAACTCTTAATCCTGATAATACGGCGCCGTATTTTTCATCTTTAGCTCCAATGTAGACGCTTTTAATTTTTGCCAAAACTATAGCTCCTGCGCACATATAGCAGGGCTCTAAGGTTGTATATAAATTGCAGTCAATTAGATATTTTTCACCAATTTTACGGCAAGCTTCTTTTATGGCAATAACTTCAGCATGACATATTGCACATTGCTGATTTTCTGACGCATTGTGTGCGATTGACAAAATTTCACCATTTTTTTCAATTACCGCGCCAATTGGAATTTCATTCTCGTGAAAAGCAATTTTTGCAGCCTCGATTGCTTTTGCCATAAATTTATTGTACATTTATATTATAATAGCAGGGTATTGTATAGGTTGAAAAAAAAAAGTCAACTTTTAACTTGAAAATTCATTTTTCATCATTATATAACATTATATCATTATTTATTTATGGGAAAATTTACCGACAAATTTGAAAAAAAAGAAGAACAAAATAATGAAAATATTGAACAACATGCCGATGATAACAGCATAGATCTAGAGTCAGAAATAAACACTCTAAAAGAAGAAAACGAAAAACTAAAAGACTCGCTGATTAGGTCGATAGCTGATGCAGAAAATATGCAAAAAAGACTTACAAATGAAAAAAATGAATCCATAAAATATGCTTTGGTTAGTCCGATAAAAAACCTTGCCCTGTTGATAGACAATTTCTACCTTTCAGTCAATAATGTTAAAAGCGAAGTCGTGGAAAAAGATGAAGAATTTAAAGCATTTTTCAATGCCGTAAATACTAATATTGAAGATTTGATGAAGTTTTTGGAAAAAAACAACGTTAGAAGAATAAATCCAATGGGAGAAAAATTTAACCCATCTGAGCATGAAGCTGTTTCGCAAGTTCAGCAAGACGGAGTTGAATCCGGAACTGTGATCCAAGTATTGAGCGGTGGATACGCACTATCTGAGAGAGTTATCAAACCAGCGATTGTTGTTGTTGCAGCTTAGTAGAAAATTTTACCGGTTTTACTGGCAACAATTTTATTTACTGACTTTCCATAGGAAAGGCTTGATTTGGCTCTTTTTGCTTGATCTTCAGCTCTGCTCAAGCTTATGCCTCTGCCACAAGCAACCTGTAAAATCAAAAGAGTTACTATGAAGCTGTAGTAAAAGGCTTTACCAAATAGAAATACAATGGATTTGAAGAAATTTTTTATAAATTTCACTGCTTAAAAATAAATTACAAAGGTATATACACTCGTTTTATTCAATTGTCAATACTATTATGAAATTTTAATATTTTAGCGTTATAGAAATTGTTAATCTAAAATTGCCATAACGGTTCCAGATAGTCGACCTATCGACTTGACGAGCTTTTTTTTGTTAAAAATTATTGCATTTGCAATGGTTGATGCAATATATTTCAAAATATAACGAGTATAAAGGCAAAATATCATAGATGGCTTGGTGTAGTATTTTTTTTTGTAGTAAATTTTTGCCCTACCGAACTGATATTCTTTCCATAAAATAATTTTTGTAGTTTTGGGGCTAGACCCAGATCCTTCATGATATGCTGAAATTGTATTACACTCACAAACTTTTAGACCGCTATTCAAAGCTCTTTTGCACATATCTAGATCTTCGTAGTACATGAATATTTTTTCGTCAAAAGCTCCAATTTTCTCAATCGTTTTTCTGGAGATTAAAACACAGCCGAAGATTACATAATCACGATTTTCAAGATTATGTTCGTTTGTCTGGTTTTCAGAATTATGCTTTTTATCTATTAGTTTTGGACTTAAAATAGCTATATCATTTTTTTCTGCAACATCTGCGAGTTTTTTTAAATCTGAATATAGTATAATTGCATCAGGATTAAGTAATAAGATATAATCGCCATTTGAGTGGTTTATTGCAAGATTATTCGCTCTTCCGTATCCGACATTTCTTGGATTTTTAATAATTTTTACATTGTCTGCCTTGAGATAAGCGATTTGCTCGCAGGTTTTATCATTGCTATTATTATCAACTATAAATATCTCAATGTCATTTTTATTTAGTAAATCAGCTATTGCGTTTTTTATCATACCTTGACTATTGTATGTAACTGATATTACTGATATTTTCATGCTTAAATCAATTCGTTTAAAAAGCTATTCGCTATATTAATACACTCTTGATTTATCGAGTGGTCCATATTTTTTATTTCAAAAAAAGTTGAATTCCAATCGCATTTTTGCATTTCAGAGTGTGCTATTTTTGAATATGCGCATGGCAACACCTCATCCAGTTCGCCATGAATAAAGCAAATTTTTTGCTTATTTTTGACATCATTTGCGACAGTTTTTTTTCTTAAAAGAGTTCCGGAAAATGAAATTATACCGGCGATTTTTGAATCTATATCGATCCCAATATGCAGTGCCATCATTGCTCCTTGAGAAAAGCCAGCAAGTATTAAATCAGATTTTGTTAAATTATTTTTCACCAACTCAGAATCAATCCATTTAATCATATCTGGAATAATTTTTAGCATTTCTTTGTTTAAAAAATCCTCATCTCGATTTGAAAGTGTGAACCACTGCCTTGCTGAAATAAAGTCTCCTCCCTCCCAAAGATCAATGCCATCGGGGCAGATAATTTTTAGATCTTTTGCGTTTGGATTTGAATGAAGAATTGAGGCTCCAAGTCCAGCCATATCACTTTTATTTGATCCATATCCGTGCATTAATATCATTAATTTTTTTGGATTTTTAGATCCAATCTCAATTGTTTTCAGATTCATAATTTGATAGATTTGATATGCATGATTTGAATGTTTGATTCCACGAATTTGCATTTTCCGATGCTGTTAATATGCTAATATAATTCTGCTGTTTTGAATATGTTTTACTAATACAATGATCGTATTTATAAAATGATAATTTTCTTGACCCAAAAAATCCATTTAATTTATTCAGACAGCGTTTTGAGTCCTTTACATCCTTTGTTATTAATTGAAGAATCGGTTGTTTTATTTCAATTAAACAGCCTTGCCTAGATATATTTTCATCAAGATAATTCATCAGCTCGGATGTAACGGCTTTTGAGAATACCTTGCAGTCAAATTGACGTTCACAAAACTGATTTCTGCAAAATTGGTTATATTTTTTTGATATTGAGGTGGCTACTTTTAGCAAAAATGACTGACATTCATTTGTTATAAATTCAGGATTTTTATCAACATTATTTCTTTTAATTTTACATACTTCATCCATCATTCCACTATATACTGCTGGATATGATGATAATGGTATTTTTATGGCTTGGTTTGCCATCGAGACTGATCTAAAAGCATTAGAGGACAAGTTACATTCGTAAATTTTATCCTCTATGCCATTTTTGGCAAATGACTTTGTCGATATAATTAGCAGTATTAATGTTAAAATAAAACTTTTCATTTGCCTGAGAAATAAAAATTATTTCGCTGCAACTTTAGCAGCAACTTCTTCTGTTGTCTCATCTATTTTTGCTTCAGCTTTAGCAACTGCAGCTTTTTTTTCATGATGGTGAGGATGTCTATGTTTTGGTTTAGCTTCAGGTGCTTTTGCAGCATCTTCAGTAGCAGCAACAGGTGCTGTACTTTTAGCAGCATCAACAGCAAAAGAGTGAACACTCACTAGAGCGAACAAGAAAGAAAAAAATAAAGTTTTCATAAAGAAAATAAAAATATGTACATAAATTATTGTTCGTATAAAACAAAAGTCAAATAAAAAAGCATTTTTAATATTTGCTTAATTTTTTGTTATATAAATTCGATTTTATAAATATTGCTTGAAAATTATTTTTTCAGTATATATCGAGTGTATTATTATTCAATTTTTAATGCAAAATATAAGAAATATAGCAATTATTGCCCATGTAGATCACGGAAAAACAACCATGATAGACTCAATGTTAAAACAGGGTGGAGCTTTTAAAGATCACCAATCAATGTCAGAAAGAGTAATGGACAGTAATGACCTTGAAAAAGAAAGAGGTATTACAATTCTTGCAAAATGTACTGCAATTGCTTATAATGGTTTAAAGATTAATATCGTAGATACGCCTGGTCACGCAGATTTTGGTGGAGAAGTTGAGCGTATTTTATCAATGGTTGATGGAGTTATTCTATTGGTTGATAGCGCTGAAGGTGTTATGCCTCAGACAAAATTTGTACTAAGAAAAGCTGTGGAGCAAGGTTTGAAGCCAATTGTTGTTGTAAATAAAATTGATAGACCTGATGAAAGAGCTAAAGAAGTGCTTGATGAAGTTCTGGACTTAATTATACACTTGGATGCAAGTGATGAGCAGTTAGACTTCCCAGTTCTTTACGCATCCGGAAGAGACGGATGGGCTAGTACAGATAGAAATGTAAAGAAAAACGATTTAAGCGATCTATTAGAAACCGTTGTAAATTATTTCCCCGCTCCAGTTGATAAGTATGCAGATGGAAAATTTAGATTCTTGGCAACTATTTTGGAATCAGATAAATTCCTTGGTAAAATTTTAACAGGAAGAATTCAGAGTGGAAGTGTTAAGGTTGGCGATCAAGTTAAAGTTCTTGACCTGCAAAATAATACAATAGAGAAAATAAAAATTACAAAATTACAAACATTTTCTGGTGTTAGTAGAGTTGTTGTAGACTCTTTGAACGCTGGTGAAATATGCACTATTGCAGGCTGTGTAGACGGAACTGTTGCAAATACAGTTTGCTCACTTGATGTTGAAGAGTGTTGTCCATCAAAGCCAATTGATCCACCAACAATGTCTGTTACTGTTACAGTAAATGACTCACCATTCGCAGGAACTGAAGGTAAAAAGCTTACTTCAAGTATGATTAAAGAGCGTCTATTGAGAGAGGCTGAGACGAATGTTGCAATTAAAATTAAAGAATCAGAAAACAAAGATAGTTTTGAGATCGCTGGTCGTGGAGAGCTTCAAATAGGAGTTTTAATCGAAACTATGAGAAGAGAGGGATTTGAAATGTGCGTTGGAAGGCCAAAAGTACTATTTAAAAAAGACAAATCAACCGATAAAATCTTAGAACCATTTGAAGAGGTTCAAATTGACGTTGATGCAATTTATTCAGGAGAAATAATGAACACTCTTTCACCGAGAAAAGCTCAACTTTTGGATGTTTCGAACTCAGGAAAAGACAGAGTTAGAATGAGATTGTCAATGCCAACAAGAAGTTTAATAGGTTATCAAGGAAGATTTTTAACAGACACTAGGGGTACCGGAATTTTAAGCAGAAGCTTTGATTCTTATCAACCGTATGTTGGAGATTTTCCAAGCAGAATTAATGGTGTATTAATTTCTACTTCCGGAACCGGTGAAGCTGTTGCTTATGCGCTTGCAAAGCTTGAAGAAAGAGGAATTATGTTTGTAAAACCTCAAGATAGAGTTTATGATGGCATGATAGTTGGTGAACATAACAGAGATAACGATTTATCTGTAAATGTTCTTAAAGGAAAACAGCTGACAAATGTGAGATCCTCTGGTACTGATGAAGCTATTAGATTGATTCCACCGAAAACCATGACCCTTGAAGATATGATAGCTTATATTCAAAATGATGAAGTTGTCGAAGTGACTCCTAAATCATTGAGATTGCGTAAAAAAGATCTTGATGAAACAGAGCGTAAAAGAAATTCAAGAGGTTCTGCAGCTTTCGAATTTGCTGACGAATAGTAATCGATAAACAAAATTATTTTTGACTGTTTGATGAAATATCTTATTGTTTCATTTGCGATTATACTCGCTTCCTGTAAATTTAATGCACCAAGATCAAAAGCGATTCAGGTGCATATAGATGATAAAAGAAAAATAAATCAAATGTTGATAGTTGGCATAGGCAAGGCGGTTGAGTATAGCGACATCAGTGAGAAAATGAAGTCTGATCTTAAGGATATCGGAGGTGTAATTCTATATAAATATACATTTGATAGACAAAATAGACGAAATATCTATTCAGAAAAGCAAACAAAAAAACTAATCAACGATATAAAAAATAACTCTTACATCGAGCCATTTATGTCGATTGATCAAGAGGGTGGAATTGTATCACGACTTACAAGTAGTGACTTTTTCCCCGAAGATGTACATCTTGAATCTCACGAAGAGTTATCAAAGCTTGATAAAAAAGTGGTATATGACAAAGTATATAAAATGTCGAAATATCTAAAATCAATTGGAATAGATATAAATTTTGCACCTGTTGTCGATATTAATGTTAACAAAAAAAATGCTGTAATATCAAAGTTTAAAAGATCTTTTGCCGATAATGCAGACATCGTATCAATTTATGCAGAAATATATATCAAGGCTACGAATGATGCAGGGATAATATCTTCACTAAAACACTTTCCGGGGCATGGAAGTTCGTCCGCAGATTCTCATTTGGGCTTTACAGATGTGTCTTGTACGTGGACTGAAAATGAGTTGAAGCCTTATAAATATTTTGTTAAAAATTACCATGATTTCTCAAAAAAGAACATGATAATGACTGCTCATGTATTTAACAAAAATCTTGATAAAAAATATCCGGCAACAATGTCATATAATGTAAATCAAAAAATACTCAGAGATCAAATTGAATTCGATGGAATTCTAATTTCCGATGATCTTCAAATGAAGGCAATTAGCGAGCATTTCGATTTTGAAGAAGTTGTGGTGCAGGCAATTAATTCTGGCGTGGACATGTTCATTGTTGGAAATAATTTGAACATAGATGGCAAAGCTAAAGATAGGTTTGTAAATATTGTTGTTAAAAATATTGAAAATGGAAAAATTGATATCGAGAAAATTCGCAACTCGTACAACAAAATTATAGCGATTAAAAAGCTTTACAAGGTTTTATAGGTGGAATTCACAAAGAACTTTCCGTGAGAAACATGATATAAGAAATCTGTAATATATAAGCATTAGTTCTTTTGTTTTAAAAACACAAAGCTTGATTTTTAGCTTCAAAACCTTTTATTGCAGGCATTTTTTCCATTGTTAATCCGATTGAATCAAGACCTTTTATCAGCCTTGTCTTTTTTGATTTATCGATATCAAATTTCACATCCAAAGTATCGGTTGAAATAGTTTGATTTTCAAGATCGATTTTAAAATTCGCAGCGGTATTGGCAATAGTCGTCAATGAATCAATTTTATCCTGATCAAGAATAATTGGCAATATGCTATTTTCAAAGCAATTGTTGTAAAAAATATCGGCAAATGATGTAGCTATTACGCAAAAAATTCCAAAATCAGCTAATGACCAAGGTGCGTGCTCTCGTGATGATCCGCAGCCAAAATTATCCCCTGCAATTAGTATTTGCGATTTTGAAAATGCCTTTTTGTTCAAGACAAAATCCGGATTTTTTTTACTCAAATCATTTTCAAGGTATCGCATTTCAAAAAATAATTTTTCACCAAGCCCTAGTCTTGTAATGGTTTTTAGAAACTGTTTCGGTATTATCATATCTGTGTCAATGTTGTCGATTTTCAAGACCGCAGCACTGGAAATTATTGTTGTAAATGGTTTCATATATTAACTTATCTTTTATGAATTTAAAAATCTTTTTTTATTTGTCAAATATTTTAAAAAAATCTTGTAATTCTGATTTTATTCATCAATATATTTAATATAATTGATTAAACTTATGCTATCAGGCAATAAATTACCATTTTGGTTTATGAGGCAAGCAGGCAGATATATGGCTGAATATAGAGCTTTGAGATCTAAATTACAAAGCTCGGGATATTCTTTTTTGGACATGTGTTATGATCCGGAAATAGCTAGCGAAATTACCATGCAGCCAATAAACGCATTCGATATTCCGATTGCAATTATATTTTCCGATATTCTGACAATACCTGATGCAATGGGTCTTGGGGTTAAATTTATCGAAAATATTGGCCCTGTGTTGAATACGATTAAATCTAAAAATGAGTTGTCAGCAATTGATTATACACGAAAAGATTGGATTTTTAACCAAGTGGAAAATGCTATAAAGTTTACAAAAACAAAGCTTCCAAAAAACAAGCATTTAATCGGATTTTCAGGATCTCCATTCACTCTTGCATGTTATATTATCAACGGCGGATCTTCTGCAGATGGCTTTAGTTCTGTAAAAGAAATCATCAAACAAGATATAGAATTTGTTCACAATATCATCGAGATTTTAACCGATTTGGTATGCGAGTATTCTGCTGGGCAGATTGATGCAGGAATTGATGCAATTCAGTTTTTCGATTCACATGCTGGAATTTTAAATGACAAAGATTTTGACGACTTTGTAATTACGCCGAATAAAACAATAGTGGATTTTGTAAAAAAAAGAACCAATATTCCGGTTATATGCTTTCCTAGGGGAGCTGGAGCTAATTATTTTAAATTCTGCGATGCGGTATCACCGGATATAATATCGCTAGATCAATCAATACCGCTTGATTTATGTTTTGCAAATATCGATAAATCAATTGCATTTCAAGGAAATTTGAACAATGAATTGCTTGAAAAAGGTTCAATTGAGGAGATTTTAGAATCAGCAAAATCTATAATCAAAGAATGCGATAAAAATAACAGAAAGCTAATATTTAACTTATCTCATGGAATTATTAAGACAACTCCAGTTGAAAATGTAGCCGCTTTATCAAGATTTTTAATTGCACAAAACGCTTAATTATTCCACAATTTAATGATTCATTTTGATGCTTTGTCGAGCTAGATTTGCAAAATAACAGTAAATGCGATATACTATATTTGTGGTTATAAAAAAGTATAAAAATCAGCATCAACAAAGACAATTTTGCAAAATATATGGTAGAAGGAAGCACTAGGTCAAAAATAGCAAATTCAACTGTCAGTAGAATTATAAGTGCAGTGATTTTTGGTACAATTTTCGCAATGATTTGCATAGATATTGCAATTGGTTCAGAATATGAAAGTTCAAGCTCATCCAACAGAAGACTTAGTAGTCAAAATGAAACATTTATTGGAATTGGTAGCCAAAAAAATCAATACACACCATCGGGAACTATTAATTTTGATACATTTACTAAAGATGTGACAAGTCGTCAGTTATTTTTCGATACAAAATACAAAACTTTTACCGGAGCTGGATTGAATAATTATTATTTTGGCGCTGGATATAATTTTTCTAATACGGTAAATACGATTTCACAATTTACTATAAATTCCGGATTTACATTTGATTTGGCAAATTATTCTCCAACTTTTGAATCATACTTATTAAGCTTTGAACTTGGTTACTCTGATAGAAGAATTTCCATGGATTCAAAATCAGCAACTGGAGACAACAGATATCAAAGTAATTTTGGTAGATTTCAATACCTTTCACTTGGGACGAAAATTGAAAAAATTCTCGATGATGCGTCTACCGTGTCGGTAAAATTGAGTGGATTGTTTCCAAATTACAAATCGACAACCGGTGGTGAAAATACTAATTACAGCGAAAATTCAGGCGGAGGTTTGACTAGCTTCGGTGGTTATCAAATCAAAATTGAGTATGCAACAGCGATTACCACAAGGGTTGATGCGGTTGTTTTTGCAAACTATGAAGCTATGAAATTCTCAAATCTAAACCAAACGGTCCTGACTCAAAACTCAAATTTATCACCGGCTAACCAACTTGGTTCTGCTAAATTGCAAACCATGGCACTTGGCGTGGGGCTAATTTTTTAACACTAAAACTATTGCATATTAAAAAAAATTAGTTATAAAACGCCAAAACTTGTCTTAAATGAGCAATCCTGACGGTCAAAAAGCAAAAGATTCACCAAAAGATTTAAAGGAAATCATCGCCGAGTTCGCACAAAAAAATCGGACGCTTTTTTGCATCTGCCTTGCATTTTCGATTTGGTTTTATCACGGAATGTTTGATTGGTCGACAAATTTTGGAGCAATGGTAAAATCATCGAGCGAAACCTTGTTTGTGGTTCAAGTTTTCCTAACGGCTTTTACAATGTCAAGAATCCTAGTATTTATAAACATAATCGATAAAATATTGCGAATGCCGATTATTTGTGATTTGATTTTTTGGTTGAGCTGGGAGGATAGAAGAAAAATTAACTGGTGTTCAGAAAACAATGTAGCATATTTAGATGTAATTTTAGATTTATTAGAAAATAATAATAAATTCAATGATAATAATGTACTTAGAGACATGTATTTTAATCATAGGATAGGTGCTGCTGAAGATTATAGAAGATCGGAAGATTACTCACCCAGCGAGTATTACGATGATAGCTATGCTTCATTTGAAAAGCGAGTAATAAAATCAAATATACTAAAAATAAGAAATGAATTTATTATTGTACCACGCTCAATACATAGATATTACACTCGAAAAACAAAAGGCTTCTTCTACGAGGAAAAATGGCTGCCAAAAATTTCAAAATTGAATACTATCATTAAAACCAAGAAATACAGACAGGCGATTGGTTTTACACTAGCTCTTGCGACCTATGCTTTATCAATCGCATTAATTTACTTTGTGTATCAATGGCTTTTTCCAACCCAAATACCAATAATAACCCCAGAACAACTTTTTTTCTCCTATGTCAATAAACATTTTTTATGACAAAGACTGTGATTTGTCTATAATCAAATCGAAAACCGTTGCCATTATCGGCTATGGCTCACAAGGGCACGCACACGCTCAAAATCTGCGTGATAGCGGGGTAAATGTTGTGATCGGGTCTCGTGATAATTCACCGAGTGGCGTAAAGGCAAAAAATGCCGGATTCGAGGTTCTTCCAACCGCTGAAGCTACAAAAAAAGCCGACCTAATAATGATTTTGCTACCGGATGAATTACAAGCTGATGTCTACAAAAACGACATTGAGCCAAATTTAACGGCTGGAAAAACTCTTGCATTTGCACATGGTTTGAATATACATTTTAAGTTAATCGAGCCAAAAAAAGACATCGATGTAGTAATGATAGCGCCAAAAGGCCCTGGGCAC
>CAMCTP010000013.1 GCA_945878495.1 Rickettsia typhi
AATATTTATTATCAACTTTCACATTTTCGTAATACGGCTTTGCTTCGTAGACATCGTATTTTGTGCTTTTTTGACGAACAAAAGCATGCTTCATTCCAGCAGGTCGGAAAACGAATTCCAGCATAAAATCTTCGTATTTCATACCAGAAACATTTTCAATCATTTCAGCAAGAAGCACATAATTTGAGTTGCTATATTGAAATTTTACGCCCACCTCCTCCTTGTTTATTTTGTGAGATTTTATGTATTGCAAAACCCAATCGTTGGTGACGTAGGTTTGATTTGCAACCATTTGGTTTAATTCCAATGCCGCCAAATTAAGATAATCCGGTATTCCAGATGTGTGGTGTATAAGGTCTGAAACGGTAATTTTTTTTGGTAGAAAGCTATATTGTTTTGGAAGATATTGTGAGGCTGGGTTTTTTGGATTTATTTGATTATTCGCTTCAAGTTTGGCTATTGCTATTGCGGTGAACATTTTTGCCAGAGATCCCGATTCAAACATTGTTCGTTTTGATACCCTAATTTTCCTTTCAGGATTTCCATAACCATGGTATTTTTGAAACATAATATCACCTTCGTGATCGGCAACAACAAAGGCAAATCCTTTAACTTTAGGGCTTTGAGTAAGTTGATTGATAGACTCCAGAGTTTTAATTTCATAAAATGCAGCAAAGGATTTAGATCCTTGAAATATTATGAATAATGCTAATATTAGAGTCTTAATAAACATTAGTTTAATTTAGAATATTTGAAATTGAGTTCAACTTTTTTCCAGACAGAGTATCTTGTTTTATCAAGTCCGGCAACTTTATTACAGGTATTTATTGCATATACTGCACTGTCTTTTGCTTTGTTGTATTGCATATTTTCATAGTCGGTTTGGTAGGATTTATCGGCTATGTTATAGCTTGAAACATTACCATCAATATCTAGGTAGACAACGGCATCAACTGAAATATTTTTCGGCATGGTATTGAGCACATTAGTTGCAACCCAACATTTATAGAAGCTTGCAGCAATAATATTTCTTTCATTTGCTAT
Source organism: Rickettsia typhi (assembly GCA_945878495.1). Lineage (GTDB taxonomy): Bacteria > Pseudomonadota > Alphaproteobacteria > Rickettsiales > Deianiraeaceae > CAMCTP01. The sequence continues at coordinate 1,045 of CAMCTP010000013.1, forward strand.
ACCGCCACGTTTTTCGCCTTGAGTAATTCCGTTCACACTTCCGGCATCTGCGAATTTATCCATTATGGTATTACGCTCTACTGTTGCTGCTCGATTTTCATTTCCAAGTTTCGCATCAGGATCTATATTTTTTGTAGTTGCAGAGGATTGATTATTTTGTGGCTTTGAATCTGTTTTTGTCGGTTTTTGCTGTTCCGGTTTCGCTAATTTATCTGGTTGTTTTTTATCATCAAGTTTTTTTGCAACTGGTACATCTTTTGTTGATTTTTCAAGAAGAGCTAGGGTTTCTTGAAGTTTTTTTGCATCTTGTTTATTGAGCTTATCGGATTGATTTTGAGGTTTTGGTGGTTCGGTTTTTTGTTGTGTAGTGTCAATTTTTTTATCAGGAGTTTTAGCATCAATTGCTGCGAGTTCGGTAGTCATGGCATCTTGGTCTTTTGTTGGAGCTTGGGCATCTTTTTTAGATTCATCGGTCATAACGGTAGATCCCATGCCAGATTGCACGCCTCTTTGTATAATGGTAATTTTGACCTTTGAAGGTTTTTTTACTTTAAAAATCATGTCAAACGGAATCAGGATAATAACCAAAATTATTAGGTGAAATATCAGGGATTTTTGCATACCGATTTTCGTATCAGTATCTGGATCAGGTACGGCGAATAATTTTTGCGGTTGCGATCTATTCAGAATATCAAAAAACCAGTTTTTTAGGATATTGATTGGTAGATTTTTAATTTCAATATCAGTATCATCAATTATATTGTTCATTCTTTGCTTTAGAGGATTGTAGTGTGTTTCAAGACTTTGTTCAGCCTCCATTCGATCAATAAACCCATCTATATCAAAATCGTTTTCTGGTATCTCGGATTTTAGATTTTTAGGACGGAAGTGTTTACGATAGAAAAATCCATGATCATTTATAGAATTTACGATAGAATCTCTGGTTGATTTAAGGAATTTTACAAGGGCTGATTTTTGTCGACCCTCAAGCAATTTTTGCATTTTAAGTCGCTCCTCTTTGGCAAGTTGAGCAGGAGATTTTTGCGGCTTTTCGACAGTCTTAGCTGTTGTTTTAATTATTTTTTTAGGCTTTATCAGCTTATCTTTATCCATTATCAGTTACAAGAACGATATTTTCGAAGCCTTCTTTTGCTAGCAGGTTGACATGGTTCATTATTTTATCATATACAAGATCTCTGTCGCCTCGCAGAAATATTGTAGCTTTAGATTTATCTTTAGCTATCGATGACAACGCTGTGGCAAGCTGATCTTGTTGACATGGTTTATCATTTACGAAAATTTCACCGGAATTTGTAACACTCAGTGTTATATTTATCACCGCTGTATCGATTTCACTATTATGACCAGCTTTTGGAAGGTTTATATTAAGGCCGGATACCAAAGCAGGAGATGCTGCCATGAAAACGATTAACAAAACGAGCAAAACGTCGACGAATGGAGTGATGTTGATTTCAGGAAGTCCGCCAGCAGAATATCCTCCACTACCACCACCTCTCCCTCTGCGATATACGCTGCGTTTTCCGCTACCGTTATTATGCGTACCAAATCCCATTATAGCAGAAAATTATTTATTTGATTCAAGGTAGTTTTTGATTGAAAAGTTATCCAATTCTCTGGAAAGTACATTTTCAACATTCATACCGAAGCTTTCAATGTCAGTAGACATTTGACCAATTTTTTTAGAAAGGTTAGAGTATAGAGCAACCGCAGGAAGTGCAACAAATAAACCTATTGCCGTTGAGAAAAGCGCCTCGGCAATACCGGGAGCGATAACTGTAAGTGTTACGGAACTCTGTCCTGCGATAGAACTAAAACTGTTCATTATACCCCACACGGTTCCAAGAAGACCGATAAATGGTGCGGTTGTCGCTATTACGGAAAGCTTTGACAGACCTTCCTGAAGTCTACTTTGCGATACCATTGTAGAATTTTGAATTGCAGTCATTACTCGTTCTTTGGTTCCTGATTTTACAAACTCAACTGCCATTACAGCTTGAGTTACATCACTTAAAATCCACTCTTCCATTGCATTGATAAATAAATCACCATATATAGATTTAAAGGATCCAGATTTTACATCTTGGTAAAAGTCTTCGAGCATAACTCCTGACCAGAATTTTTTCTCGAATTTTGTATTCTTTACTTCCATAATTTTAAAAGCAGCCATTTTTTGGAAATAAACAGCCCATGTTCCAAATGACATCAATATCATAAGTAGTAGTATGATTTTGACAATGATACCTGCGTGTAAAATCCCTTGTATAATTGAGAAATCGTTCATTCGAGCAAAAAAATTAAAATAATCATTGCAACTTATAAAATGAGGCAATAAGAAAGTCAATAAAAATCTTGCAATTTTTTTATGCCAAACAAAGAATTATTTATCGAAATTTACACAGAGGAGACTCCAATTCAAATGCAAAAGAATATTGGCATTGATAATAAAATGATTGGAGTGCTGATCGATATTTTCAAGGATTTTGGCGTAGTTTTAACTGGTGAGGATATTTATTTTGCAAAAACTCCTGTCAGAAGATTGATTTCAGTTTTAATTCCGGAGGTTTTAATCAAGGCATCCGATGAAATTAAAGGACCTAGAGTTGATGCAGCGGAGATTGCTATTGATGGATTTTTACGGAAATACAAGTTAGAAAAAAGCGATTTAGATATTGAAAACGGATATTATATATATAGGACGGCTGAAATTAAGGGAAATACGCTTGATTTACTGGCAAATATCACAACGGAATGCTTCAAGCGTTGGGAAAATTGCTGGCCAATGGTGAGTGAATGGGCAAATGGATTTAACTGGCCAAGACCAATAAGGGGGTTAAATGTATCGTATGACGACAAGTTAATTAATTGTAAAATAAGCGATATTCAATCGAGTCAGGAATGTTTTGGGCATAAGTTTTCAAATGTTCAGAATGTTAAAGTTATAAGAAATTTAAAGGAGGCGGAGGAATTTTTAGCAGTGGAAAAAATCACACTCGATCAGACTAGTCCAGAAGTGAAAATGTCAAGGCTAGATTCAATAACTCTGGAGATCGAAAAGCTTCAGAATTGCTCTGTAAATAAGGAGCAAATAGAAATTATAAAGGATGCGAATACTCTTTGCGAAAGCGTTTCAATTGTATTGGGTGAGCTTGATATCGAATATAGAAAGTTGCCAAAGGAGTTGATTATTGCGGTTTTGAGAAATCACTTAAAATACATTCCCTTGGTCGAAAAAAATGGCGATTTAAATTATAAATTTGCCATTGTAATTGATTCAAACAGCATGAATCCAGCAAAAGAAGCTTCGATTTTACGAGGAAATCAAACTGTGTTAAACGCAAGAATGAAGGATGCGTTATTCTTTTTTGAGCGTGATAAAAATACCGGAATCGAGGATTTAAAGGCGAAATTAGCGGAAATAAATTTCGATGAAAAACTTGGATCAGTTTTGGACGGAGTTGATAGAATCAAGGCTATGTATATGGTTTTGGACAAGAAGTTCAGTTTTGGAGTTGAAAACGCCGAGGAGATTTTCGACCATATAAAACTAGATTTGGGATCGGGAATGATCGGAGAATTTCCTGAATTACAGGGGTATATGTCGTATTATTATTTCAGCGATTCTGTCAAAAATAAAGAGTTATTCAAGAATGTGGCGATTTATCAGTACCGAACAATTGCGGATTTAGATGGCGTTAGAGATTGCAAAAAAACACTGGGTCTGCTATTGGCAATCTGGCTAGAATATGCGGTTTCGTTGTTGTATGCTGGTCATAATCCAACATCATCAAAGGATCCTTTTGGAATTAGAAGAAGACTGAAGTATGTTTTTGAAATAGCGGAGAAAGATTTAGGTTTGGCTAATTTTAAAGTGGAGTTGGCTGGGGTTTTGGAGGGGTGTTTTGATGAGATACTAAGAATAAAATCGGTAAAAGATGGTGAAGCTATAATATTTGACCATGAGTGGGGCACGGAGAACATAAAAAATATCTTCACGAGTTTAATCAATCGATGCGAAGAAACATTCAAGCAAAATTCTGAACTTATTGGAACAAGATCCGGAAGACATCTTAATAAGGAAAATAATATTGGAGTTGCAAATTCTATTAGCGAAATGTTTTTTTGCAGTTTATTAAAAGACAGAAAACAGAATGTTATTCCAAATTCTTTTGAACAATACACGGCATCGCGTGATCTTGTTAATATTTTATTTGATGCAATGAGCGAAAGACCAGAGGCTATAGAGCTTGCAAAGCTAAAACTCGGAATAGGCATAAAAGAACTAGCCGAGAAAATCACAGAAGTTGCACTAAAACATCAAAAAGATTAGATTATGATTAGAATAATAAAGGGAAAATTTAAGAACAAAGCGGTCAAGGGAACTGAGAAATTTTTCCGAGAAAACAGAATTCGTCCCACGGCAAATTACACCATGCAGGTTATATTAAACATTTTGGACAACAATCCGGAGGTTAAAATGAATTTAATGGGAAAGGTGGTTTGCGATGTTTGTGCTGGCAGCGGTGGATTTGGATTTGAGATGCTTTCCGGTGGGGCAGCCAAAGTTTATTTTATCGATTCAAACAAGCGAGCACTTGATAATATTACGGCAACAGCGGTTGATTTTGGCGTAAATGATCAAATTCAAACTCTAATAAGCATGACGAAAATCAAAGACATAAAGGATGAAATCGATTTAATTTTCATCGATCCACCCTATTCCGAGCAGGAAAGAATTTTAGCAAATTTCATGTCAATCGCAGGGAAATCTGATTGCATTACCGAGAAAACTCTCGTGATAGCTGAGTGCGGCAAAAATATCGAAATTCTAATACAGCGTCTCGGTATTCAGCCAGTTTTTATTAGAAATATTTCGGATAAAACAACAATTTTTGCATTTTTTTTAAAAAAAAATAATTAATATCTTGCAAATTATAAAAAATTAATATTTAATAGTTTATTGTAAGTTTTTATTATTTATGAAAGCAAAAAAAAAGGGATTGTTTCTCTCAATTGAATTAATCGTTGTAATTGTTATCATCACAGCTATCGTTTCCATGGCTGCCGCAGGTGTTGTCTATTTGTTAAATGCAAAAAAAATTAATGGGATTATTACAGAAGCAAACAAAATTAAAGAATCTACTGTAGAATTCAAAATTACCCACGGTACATACCCTGGTCTAATATCTTCTCCAAATTCAGGAGGTTCATTAAATGGCATATTTAATAACACGGGTCTAAATGCAGACTACGATAAATTAAGAGCTGAGGTTAACTTTAAAAAAGTAAGTGGTCCAATTTCTGAAGCTTTAGTATGGAGAGAGTTATACCTACATGCTCCACAGGCCCCAACTTCAACAATCTCAACGGCTGATACAAATGCTAAATATACTGCCGCAGCCGGCGCTTGCCAAGGGTATGCTAAAGCCGTTGATGCACAATTTGCACCAACAGCATCATTTGATACTTCTCTTGCTTGGGTTGTAATTTCAACAAAAGACGATACTGCAAAAAGTGGTATAGTCGCTCAAGCTGAAGTTTCAAAACAATGGCCAGACACGAAACCAAGATTGATGCTTGTAAGATACGCTGGTGCTGATACTGGATGTTTAGATCTTTCAACTCAAGAATTGGGTGCTATATCAGCTAACACTGCATACGATATTGCTCAAAAATTGAATTCATCAATGCCTTATACTGGTAACTCAGTATTGTTTGACAATGTCAAAACAAGCACTCAATGTGTATCTGGGGCAATAGCTACATATACTACTGCGAAATTTGCATCAAGTGATGATGACTCAGGAGCTAATGGATGTGTTCCAACTTTCCGAATTGACTAATAAACAACACAAAAACTAACTCTTAATAGGCATCTACGAAAAATAGGTGCCTATCTTCATATTAATATGCCAGAATATACAGAAATATGTAAAATTTTTCATCTTTCACCAAACGAAAACCAAGAGCGAGCGTGGATATCACTTAGCGATATTAATAAAAAATCTCTTTTTACGAAACGTAAATCTCACGGATGTTATATTTACGGAGGAGTTGGCGTTGGAAAAACAACTATTGCGAAAATTTTTTTTGACAAATTCAATAGCACTAAAAAAATACAAATTCATCTATCCACTCTTTTATGGGAAATAAATCGCAAAATCGATCATGCAAAAAAAATGAATTTCTCAGACCCAATGATCTGGGTTTTCAAAGAATTCAAAAGCCTAAAACTTATCTTCATCGATGAATTTGAAATAAATGACATTGTATCAAGCATATTAATACGAAGATTGCTCGATTTTTTATTAAAAAATCATTGCACAATAATCATCACTTCAAACAAACATCCCGATGATCTTTATAAAGACGGTCTACAGAAGGAGAAATTTACAGAATTTGTCGATTTTATGAAGACAAAAATTAACATCATCAATTATGATGGCGAGGATTATAGAAGGAAAACATTCCAAGATAGAAATAATATAAAAATCTCCAGCAACAACGATCACGATATATTATTACAAAAATTGATAAATATTACGGACAATATATCAAAAAAAATCCTAACAATTGCTTCGAGAGAGATAAAAGTCGATCATTTTGGGGATATTGCAATTTTAAACTTCAATGAAATTTGCAAAAAACCCCACGCAAGTCAAGACTATGAGGAAATTTGCAACAATTTTACTGCGATCGCCATCACTGAAATTCCAGATTTTGCAACAGAGGATAGAAATTCAATACTACGATTCTGTATATTGATTGATCATATTTATGACAAATCTCGAAAATTTTATGGTGTTTGTATGTTTGATTTTAACAGGTTTAATCCAGAATTAAGAGTTCATGATGTTCCGCAGATCAAAAGATGCATATCGAGAATGATAGAGCTAGACAGAATGGAATGGAAACCTTCTTAATGAAGCTACCTTAGTGACCTGAGTGAGTATAATCCTCGTTGATAACTTTTTCAACTGAAAGAAATGGAAGAGATACATCAACTTCTTTTCCGAACACAAATACTTTAATATCAAGCATTTTTTCATCATTATAGACCATTGAAACCATACCTTCAAACTCTTGAAATGAACCTTCTTTTAGGACAACACGATCACCAATATGGTACGAATGACTATCTTCGTGTCTCGCTGAAACCGTTGTTGCGGATTTTACAATATCAGCATATTCCGCCTCAGTCATCGGCTGTGGATCTCCTTTTGAATTACTCAAAAAAGATCTCAGCCCATTTATAGACAAGAGGGTCATTTTCAGATTTTGAGAAAGGTCAGCCTTGATAAATAAATAACCAGGATAGGTCAATCTTTCGGATTCTTTAACCTCGCCCTTGGATATAGTTTTAAATTTTGATTTCGGTATATACATTTCAGATATCATATCTTGATATTGATCACCGAACTTTTTTTCGCAAATATTGTGTATTTTTTTGGACATAGAATCTTCTTCTTTTGGCTGAACGAAAGCTATATACCATTTGTGTTTTGACATATTAGAATAATAATGAAATCAGTGATAAGACGTAATCTACGATTGAAAGAAAAACCCCAGCTATAAACAAAAATGCAACAACCATTAGAAATGACTGAGTAATTTCTTTTTTGGTTGGAAACTTAACCTTGGTCAGTTCTTTTTTTATTTCTTTAGCTAATTTTATCACAGAAAAAGGGGAATTTAGTTAAATTAAAATAGATTTTTTATTATGCAAGAAAAATTTTCATCAACACAATTTTTTTCCTATTAAATAGTAATTTCAGCGTAACAATTTGGCGTTTCGAATATAGTTAGCTTTTTGCATTTTAGCCCTAATTCTTCGGGAAATAAAGTTGGTATTATTTTCTCAAATAGGTATTTTGCGATATTTTCCGCAGTTGGATTTGCATCGATATAATAAATTTTTTGATTTGTTATTTTTGTAATTTCAGCACCAAGTTCGCAATCTTTGGTTGATAAAATGCAGGTATGATCGAAATTTTCATCAATCCAGCCACCGAGTTTTTCTTTAATAACGGAAAAATCAACAACCCTACCTAGACTATCTAATTCTTTGCATTCAAAATTCGCATGCAGTTTATATCTATGTCCATGAAGATTGCGGCACTTACCTTCATGACCAATAACTCTATGACCGCAGTCAAATTCTATGATTCTGGTACATGATATCATTGTGATGGAAAATTATAATAATATTTTAATCAGTCAAAACAACGTGAAGCGAATACTTTCCTTCGCCGATCACCATGTCAAGATTATTGAAATTAATCTTCAATTTCAATATTGTGAGCTGAGAATATATCATTTTTAATGATTGATTCGTTAAGATTAACCTCTTGTACCGAATTGGCTTTATCATCTTGCTCAACAGCTTTTAGAACGTCAATTGCATTTGTGTCTCCATTTGATCTTTTTGCTCTTATTTCAGCACTTGTGCGAATTGAAAGTTCCTCTATTGAAATATGACCTTCTGATATTTCTTTTATAGCTATAAGCATTGGGCTTTTTGTGTTGATTGCAACTTTTTTTTCAGCACCATAGAATAACTCTCTAGCTCTGTGAGACATCAAAACCGTTCTTTCAAAAGGGTTCTCTAATCCCAAAATTTTATTTGTTGACATTGAGAATAAATATTTATTAAGTAATAATTAAAAAATGGAAATAAATGTCAAGAAAAATCTTATCAACAAAAGATTTAACAATTTTCACGCCAATTGCTGATCTAGTCGACAAGTTCACTAAGCTACAAATCAAGAAGATTGAAGGTTTGTTTGACAAGATAGCAACGGAAATCAGGTTAATAGATCTGCTACTTTATTTACCTCGGCAGTACACGACCTATGCACGATCGCAGAATTTATCGATTGCGGCCAATGGTAGTGATGTGGTATTTTATGCCAAAGTTATCAAGCATGCCAAGGCTTTGCATTTTAAAAAAAGTCGAACGCCCTATTCTATAATGCTTTTAACCAAAGATGATACCAAGGTGGTGTTAAAGTTTTTTAGATACAATGCGGTATATTTGGAGAAGTTTGCACAAGAAAAAGTAATACAGATTCGAGGAAAACTAACATTTTTTAAGGGAACGGCGACCATAATTCACCCATCATTATTATCAGTTCATGATGATTTTCCGGAAATTGAGGCTAATGAAAAAGACGAAATTATACCGATTTATCCGTTAAAAAATAACATTAAAAAATCGGATATTTCAAAGCTTATTGAAGTTGCAATCGAAGTGGTGAAAGGGATCGAAGAGGTTGAGTTACCGAGTTATAAAGATGGGGAGATTGAATTTGAAAATAAAGGAAATAATTTGCTCGCCAATATAGAAATTTTGCACAACCCAGATGATCAGGTTTCAGTTTCAAATGCGATTCAACAAATGGCTTATTGCGAGCTTTTAACATCAATTTTAGCGATAAATTTTGCACGCAAAAATACAAAACAAATAGCGATACCGCCTATGGCTGTCGATATTTCGAGGATTGGAGAACTGGAAGCAAAATTTGGTCATAAATTTACAAATGATCAGCTTAGTGCGATTAATATTTTATCGGAAAAGCAGCGGATTGGTGAGCATTTTTTCACGCTAATTCAAGGGGATGTTGGTAGTGGAAAGACGATTGTTGGATTTGCGATCGCTTTAAATGCGGGGTTAAATGGCAGGCAAACGCTATTTTTAGCCCCGACAACAATTTTAGCAAATCAGCATTGGAATTTAGCGATAAAATTATTGAGTGGATTTGGCATAGAGGTTGGATTATTGACAAGCAAAATTGGAGTAAAAGCTCGCAGGGAGATTTTACGAGATTTCGCCGAGGGTAAAATTAGCATTTTATTTGGCACGCATTCACTTTTATCCGATGAGTTGATTGCCAATAATTTAGGGTTAATTGTAATTGATGAGCAGCACAGATTTGGGGTAAAGCAGAGGTTGAAATTGGTTGAAAAATCAGATCGATCAAATATAATAATGTTATCCGCAACCCCGATTCCAAGAAGTTTAGCCATGGCGATTTACGGAGACATAGACATTATAGAAATACTTGAAAAACCGAAGTTTCAAAAGCCAATAAAAACCACGATTTTATCAAATGAAAAGTACAAGGAACTAGTTGAGCATTTAAGAGCAAGGGTTGCGGAGGATGAGCGGGTGTATTGGATTTGCCATTTAATCGACAACGAGGACAATGAAGAAAAAATGGGCGTACTCAATCGATACGAGAAATTAAAAACCGAACTAGCCGGTGTCGAGATAGATTTCTTGCACGGGAAAATGAAGGAAGCGGAGAAAAATTTGATTATCGAGAAATTTCAAAAGGGTGAGACAAAAATGTTAATATCAACAACGGTTGTTGAGGTTGGGGTAAATATTCCGGAAGCAAGTATAATAATAATCGAAAATGCGCAGATGTTTGGCTTGGCACAATTGCACCAATTACGAGGCAGGGTCGGCAGGGGCGAGAGGCAGTCGTATTGCATTTTATTATGCGATCCGCAACACACAGATTCCCAGCGTTTAGGGATTTTAAAGGAGACGAATAATGGATTTGAAATTGCCCAGCACGATTTAAAAATCAGGGGCACGGGTAATATTTTAGGCGTGGAGCAAAGTGGCGATGCCGGATATAAAATAGCGAATATTTCACGGGATTTAAGGATAATGCAGCAGGCAGGAAAGGATGCGAAAGTTATCAGTAAGCGAGGCTTTAACAATCCAGAGATTTTAGCGAAAGTGAATTTAGCCATGCAAATTTTCCAACCCGAGGATTACTATAAATTTTTACTTAGCTAGATTGATAAAAATTATTTGACTATTAAATATTTTATCGCATAATAGTTGTTGTATAGTATAAAAAGTTAAAAAATGAATAAACAACCAGCACAAAACAAGATATCGCAACAACAAGCTGAGGAGTTGAATGAATTGGCTAAGAAGATCTGGCTAATACGTAAAAATCCGACCGTGATTACATTTAAACAAGGTAACAATGAATGGAATGAACAACTTGAAATCAATAATGACAAGCTGTATTGGATCTGTAATGAATTTAATAAAGCAACAAACGGATGGTATGAAAAAAATAAAACTCTATTGAGCGATCTAAATCTAGATCTCGATCCTAATGAAATATTTGATATTGCGAAAACAAAGCTGGAAGAAGAACTTGCTCATGCAAATAAACAAGAAACAAAAGTCGCTGCTTCTGATCTAGAAGACATTGATGATGACCTTGGTAATATTTATAATGAAAGCTATCATAATCCTTATTCCATAGATAAGATAAAAGGTTATCTATGGCAAGAGTTTGGTAATGAATACCATGCAAAAAGCAAAGTCTGGGATCAATCCTATGATAAAAAATGGTATCAATATTGCGATTCTGATCAGTTAGGCAATAAAACAAAAGCAGAAAAATTAGCAGATCTTTTTACGGAAAATGAATATTTAAGACGAGCGGAAAGAGCATATAGAAAACTAAATGATCCCAGCTTATCAAAAAATGAAAAAGCATCCTATGAAAAAAAGATATACAAAAACATTGAATTGTTGAAGGCATTTTATAAAGACAAAGGTAAAAACGAAGTAAATCCAAAAAACCAAAAAGATGTATCAACACTATTCGAAGAATCAGAAAATAAGATAGCAAAGTTTAATAAAGAAAACATAGAAGATATACAAACAGAATCTAATAAAATCAAAGATGGGAAAATATTAGATGGGAAAATATTAAACCACATTAGATTTGCCGGAATAGTTACAAACATTGAAACTTCTATAAATCATGCAAAGGTGCATCAAAATATGTATCATGAGATGAAAGACGAGCAAATGAAAAAACACGCAAGAAGATTTATATGGGCACATAGCTTAAGCACTGAAGATGTAATGAAACTACCGGAAAATCTTCAAATAAAATATGCATATTACAAGTATTTCTTCTTGGAGAAAATGCGAATGCAGTGCAAGAAGCAAAAGAACAATTTTACTCTTTTCATTAATACACTTTACAATAATGTTAAGGGTTATGAACCTAAAGACAAGCATAAAGACAGAATGAAAGATGGGAAAAACAGTGCCCTTAAGATGATAGACGCAGCTAATAGAGAACTTGAAGAATTCAAGAAACATCTACAAGCACAGGAGAAGATTAGAAAAGATCAGGAGAAAGCAGAACGGGATGCAGATCAGGAGAAGATTAGAAAAGATCAGGAGAAAGCAGAACGGGATGCAGCACAGGCAGCACAGGAGAAGATTAGAAAAGATCAGGAGAAAATAAAAAATGATGATCTTAAGCGGAAAGAAGAGCTTGAGAGGAAATTGGAAGAATTGAAAAAAGAAGTGGAAAAAGCTAAGTCAGATCGTTTATATAATGATAAAATAGATGGCATTCAGGATCACAAGCAAATTGCACAGAAAAATATACATGATCCAATAGGCAAGATAGATGATTTTTTAAAAAACGCTGGAAAAAACGGAGTTAATCCTGCTGATAAGAAGAAATATTCGAATATGATAGTCGCAGCTAATGAAAAACTTAAAGAATTAAATAAATATCTACAAGATGAGAAGGCGGCGGCGGAGCAAAAGAAATTGGATGATGAATTATATCAACAAAGGCTACAGGATCAGCTTGAGGAAGAAGGGAGAAGACGTGCGGAGTACGAACAACAGATTAAAGAAGAGTTTATAGCAAATAAAAATATCATTCAATCTTTGTTAGAGAATAAAATGCTTAAACGTATTCAAAATGAGATGAATCCATTTGTTGATAATAATGGCAATATTGCGTATGTCAATACAAATAATCATGCAATACGCCATACAGATAAAGATGGAAAGGAAATTGATGCGCAAAATTTTAATACTCAACAATGTCGACGTATCTTTAATCATAAACTCGACACAGACATCAAATATAATAATAGACTAGAGTGGGTAAAATATCTTCAAAAAATAAATGAATATATACAAAATATTGACCCAGAAAACAAAGAAAACAGCGAGAAAATGACTGCGCTCATTAAAGCAAAAAAAGACATAATAAATGGTTTTCTTAACTGGAATCAATCGGATAATGGTGAGAAAAGAGATCATGATGCACTAAAGGCAACGTTATTAGGAGAAAATAATGACCACACAGAATATCTTCAACGACACAATCTAGCAGGTGGTGCATACTGGAGAGCTGAAGCATTATACAATGTATCAAAATCTTTTCCTGAGATAGATGGAAACGATAGAATAGCGGAGATTTATAAAGAACAATTAAGTGATAAATACAAAAAACAACAAGATATAATAAAAACTTTGGAACAGAAGCAAAAAGAGATAGTGAAAACAAGGCAAGTATTAAGCAAAAAGGATAAAGATATGCTACAGAAGGCAAAAAATGAGCGAAAAGAGATAGAATCGAAGTTATTAGATGTAGAACAGACCATACAACAAAGAAATCAAAACATATTAAACAGTGGCGTTAATATGAGAGGCCTTGGAAGCGGTAATGGATTCAGGCAAGTGACAAGTCAAAGCAATAATAATCGGGGATTAATTCAATCTCTGCGAAATAATAACGAACAGAGCTTTTTAGTGAGTAATGAAGGTGGTGCGCTTAATCAACATAATGATCCTATTAGACTTACTGGGTATGGAAGTGGGGGTGAAAGCCGTGACTTTCAATATCAACAAACACAACAACGAAAACCAATGTTGTCCACGAGAATGCAACATCAACCTACCTTCCGTGATGATATAGATTGTGATCTTAATGAATATAATGATTCTCTTGACTCTTTTGGGTATGGAAGTGGGGGTGAAAGCCGTGACTTTCAATATCAACAAACACAACAACGACAACAAATATTTAATCCTCAAAGATTGGCGAGCAATAGATTCGATAGCACGTATCCATTTCATCGGCAACAAATTCCAATTAGCAAATCAAAGAAAAGAAAGAAGGGCAAAAAAAAGCAAGTGAAAATAGATATAATGGATAGTAGAGCTGGAGGTAATCAAATGGGAGGATATACAGGAAGTCAATATAGCCATCAGAATCAACCAAACATTCAACTTACTAAGCAAAATTATGAGCATTCACTATATCGAGGATCAAGAATCAATCCACTAAAAAACAACAGTCCTAATAATCTAGGCGGGGTGAATGATGTCATGAGAAAAATTAAAAATGATCAAAAAAGACGACAGTTAAGGAATTTTAATTAAAAAAATGACAACACCAAATGAATACATAATAGTTTCGGGTTTATTATTCACCGTAGGGATATTCGGGGTAATGACGAACAGGAAGAATATAATTTCCTATATTTTATCCCTCGAGATAATGTTTTTGGCAATAAATATGCTTTTGCTAACCGGTGCAAAAATGCACGCAAATGTCGCAGGGCATGGCATGGTGGTATTTATTTTAGCGGTAACAGCGGCTGAAGTGGCGATAATTCTGGGTCTGGTAATCGCCCACTACAAAACACACAACACAATATCGATTGATTCGGTTGAAACGATAAAGGAGTGATTTACTGGATAATAACTACTAAATTCGAGTTTTTAAAACCAAAAACAGCAATTCAATCGCAGATAACAACCTAGGTTTTCGCCACTGAGAAAATCAACCGACAATATATAAAGATGAGGATTATGGAGTGATTATTAGCCAAATGAAAGCAAATTTAAAGGACAAATCTATCCAATGACAACAATTGGAAATACTTAATAATGAACAACGCAGCACGATGAAAAATTTGGTCAATCCTGTGCCAAATTCTAACGCAAAAATTATTATTGACAGTAAAATAAACGTCATTATAATTGTTTGTAGATTTAAAGAAAATGAAACACCAAAGCAATTCTAATAAAAGATCATCGCAAGATGGACAACAAAATCGTAAGAAAAGTAATACTGAAGATAATAAAGCTAAAAATATTAAGAAATTAAAACACCTTCTACATCTCGATCTACCTGAAGGATTCAAGCGACAAACTCGTAATAATAATTATGTTGACCCTCTTAATGAGAAGCAGAATATTTTAATAAATAACTTTTCATTCGGCAAACATAGTAATAGTAAGGATAACAAAGTAATGAATGTAAAGGATTTTGATGGCCTCGAAGTAAAATCTCATAGGAGTTTTAAAAGCGAAAAAATAAAAAATCCAAGTATATTTCAAGCACTGTATGATGATGGAAATATTTTGAGTTCACTCAATAGCAGTAGAAAAAGCAATCAGAAACAAGACAGTGGTTCTGTTAAAACAGAAGGGAAGAAAAGCCAATCTCCAATAAATACGTCTCAAGAATATAGTCAAAAAGAATTACAACCAACAGGACAAAAAAGAGGAAAGTATGTAATTAAAACCGATGATTCAGACGGTGAGGAGGGACAAGCATTTTTGAATCATTCATTAAACACGGAAGATGGTAAATTATTAGATGAGCTTAGCAACTTTGCTGATGAGGATGAGAAAGGTAATGTTAAGCATATTAAAAAAGGAGTCGAGTTTAAAAATATTATCAGTCCAATCAATACAATTAGAGAAAAAATTCAGAAACAAGGCCGTGGTGCTGTTAAAAAAAAAGAGGCTGCGGCTATTAAGATACAAAGATTCAGTAGATCTCAAGCCAGAAAGCAAATGATAGGCAGAAATAATAAACTACAAAGATTCAGGAGATATCAAGGCATAAAGGAAATGATAGACAAGAATAATAAACTTTATAAAGGCATACGCGATGAATGCAAAGATTATTTTCGGAAAAATGAGAAAGAAGCTCTTCGGTTGACTAAAGAATTCGCCAATACTAATCCAGGTAATACTGGGGAAGAATTATATCAGGCTTTTGAGGAGAAAATAAATCAATATACACAAAAAAATAAAGAAAAGAATATAATACAGGCTATAAGAAAGGAGAGAAAATCAAAAAAACATAGTAGCTCGAAGTATGAAAAAGATTACAGGGATAGATTTAAAGCGGATGATAATGATATAATAGATAGAGGTATAAGAATGATAGCAGCCGGTAGATTAACAAAAGAACTTGCCGATTGCGGAAAAATACATCCAGCACACAAGATACCGATTAGTGATCATGCTTTTCAAAAATATTTAGCAAAGCATTTCAATAGATTCCTTATACAAATGCAAAAAAATCCAGACGATATCAAAACAAATGGCGAACTTCATACATTTGTTTATTACAGGGGGCATTTCTTGGATAATTTGTTAACAAACGTTCATAGTAGATGCAATAATAGTGAAGATTTCAATAAAAAAGATTTCAATAAAAAGCTTGATATGATAAATAGAAACCTAAGCTATATGGCGGAAGAACATGGCTTGAAAGATGAAATGGAAAAATTTTTGGGCGATACATTAGAGAATGCATTACGCAAAAAGATTAATAAGTTACCAGGATACCAAGACCAAAATTCAATAATAGAGAGCCAAAGCAATCAGAGCCAAAGCAATGATAGCAATGATAGCAATTTGTCTTTTGGAGAAGGTAGTCAACAAGCCAAAGATGCAAAAGACAATTCCTTATCCGTTGAAACAGATGGCGAAGAAACCGAGGAAGGAGAATTGAAACTTTCGATAAACAATTCTTCTAATAAAAGCCAAACTGGATCTCAAGATCTTAGTGAAAGTGATGATGATGTTAAATTAAATCAAACAAACAACTGTAGATTCATGGATTCAAAAAATAGAAATCTTGAGCAAAACCAGCCAAATTCTCAAGACATAGTAATTAAAGATACCAAATTCATAGGGAGCGAAAGTAGAGCGAAAGAGCTAGGCGCAAATGAACATCAAGCAAGAAAATATTATCAACAAAACATAGAAAACGTAATGAAGGTAAAGAACAAATTTTCGAGAAAACCATCAAACAAAGAACTTACACTTAGCTCGCCACTAATTTAAGAATCTTACCACGCCTCTCGATTATCAAATCGAAGAAGAGAGGTTTATGCAATATGATTTACACACTATCTAAA
>CAMCTP010000014.1 GCA_945878495.1 Rickettsia typhi
TTTGCGAAGAATGACTCTGTGGAAGCTCAATATTCATACTCCTTTGATTTCTAGCAAAATTTCTCATTTTGGAAATATTTTGATTGAGTGGAATGTTGTTTAAAATCATTGGTGCTGTATTTAAATTGCCACCCAGATTGGTGATAGTGGTGATAGCTCTGATGGAATTTTGTCAGCTTTGATTCATATAAACATCTATATTTTATCGACAATTTTCTTATTCATTTCGTCTTTTACGATAATATAGGCGTTGGATATTGCATTTGCAAAACCAAGATAATCAGCGCCACCATGGCTTTTTACCGATACACCATTTAGACCTATAAACATTGCACCATTGTAATTATTTGGATCAACTGATTTCATGCTCTTTTTTAGAGATCTTTTTGCAAGACCGTATCCTGTTAATGATAGTAGGCTTTTTGTAAAGGCGGTTGATAGTAGGCTTTTTACCAATCTACCCAAACCCTCGGCTGATTTAATTATTACATTTCCGGTAAATCCATCCGTTACAACAACGTCAACATCACCTTCATATATTTGATCAGGCTCTACATTTCCGATGAAATTGGATTTTAGATGTGAGTTTTTTATCATTTCCGCCGCTTCTTGTATATATGCGTGACCTTTTATATCTTCAGATCCGATATTTAGAAGTCCTATTTTCGGTGATTTTTTCTTTAAAACAACCTTTGCGTACGCTGATCCCATGATTGCAAATTGGAATAAATTTTCAGCAGTTACATCAATATTTGCCCCCATATCAAGCAACACAACCCTACCTTTTATCGTTGGCATGGTCGAGCAAATTGCAGGACGGTCTATTGTTTTAACGGTTTTGAGTATTATTTTTGACAAGGCCATTAGAGCACCGGTGTTTCCGCCAGATACAGATGCATCACATTCTTTTTTCGCAACAGATTCTATTGCCGATCTCATTGAGCTTCCGCCGCTTTTTCTGAGCGCCATTGATGGCTTCATATCAGATGGAATATATTCATCGCAATGCACTATAGAGTAGTATGATTCATCGATTTTGTATTTTTGCATTTTTTTTCCTATTTGCTCCTTGTCTCCAAAAATTGTAAAAAATACAGGTTCATCCGGATTGTTTGACAGGAATTTTTGTATTCCGTGAATTGGAACATCTGGTGCGTAGTCTCCGCCCATTGCATCAATTGCTATATTTACCGGTTTGCTATTAAATATTGAGTTCATTTTTATTTATAAAGCCTAGGTAAAATGAATTATTTTTTTTAAAATGCAAGTTGATATTTCTTGCATATTTGATGTCTTGAATTAATATTGACAAAAGTTGCATTGTTATGATCACGATAAATTCAATTAATTGCGGTATTAAATCGGCTTATTTATCCGCTAGGCTTGAGGTTGTAAAGAATTCTAATTTTGATTTGTTGCCCAATGGTAGTGTCGTCTATATTGATGGTGCTCATAATAAACATGGTGCCGTGGCTGTTGCGGAATTTTTAAAATGTCAAAAAAGTATTGATGGCATGGCTAATTATTTGATCAACGGAAGAACTGCAGGTTCGGATTTAAAGGGATTTTTAGAGCCTTTTGTTGGAGTAGTTGATGCCGTTCTTGCCGTCAGGGTTCGGTCGGAGTACTTTCCCGAAAGTCCCGAAAATATTGCCGAAGCTGGATTGGATCTTGGTATTCAGTCATTTATTGCTGGTGGTATTTTAGAGTCAATTGAGAAAGTTTCACAAATTAGCGATTTACCTGTTAGGATTTTGATTTGCGGTTCTTTTTACTTGGCTAGAGATTTAAAGTTGCTTTAAAGTTTATTGTTTGAGATGGTACCCGCGGGCGGACTTGAACCGCCACGACCTTGCAGTCAACGGATTTTAAGTCCGTTATGTCTACCGATTCCATCACGCGGGCATTTCGTGATAATCTTGTGATGAAAATAAAATGCAAGAAGAATTTTCTTGATTTTTATACTTTGATGTTTATTAGAGGTGGATTATTATTTATTTATGAAAAAATCTTTATTGATAATGCTTTTTATTCTGGCTATGCAGTCTTGTGCTATTGCTCCAACTCAAGTTGGCGGAGCGTTATTCTCAAACGTAAAAGAGCCAGTGTTGATCAATGAAAGCAACAACGGTCAAAAAGAAGGAATTTCATGCGGCGAAAACATTCTTGGAATTTATGCAAGTGGCGATATGTCGATTGAAACGGCTGCAAAAAATGGTAAAATTACTAAAATTCAATCAGTCAACAGAGAGGTAAAAAATAGATGGCTTTGGTCTGATGTTTGTACGATTGTAAGAGGAAATTAGTTTTAAAATATTATGAAAAAATACTCATTAATAATGTTGTCTGTATTTGCATTTTCTCAATGCGCATCTCATATTAATAATCAACAGGAAAGAAAATTAAATATGATAAAAGCAGATAAACCCGATCTTTACATAGAGGAAAAAAATCCAACAACAGCTGGATGGTTAGGATTATTACCTGGAGGAGGATCTTTTTACACAAGGCAGTATGGGTATGGCGCAATTAATTTATTGACATGGCCTCTGTCCATAACCTGGGATCCTTTCAACGGTTCTGGCGGAGCTAAAGATTTGAATTATGACGCAACTATGACGAATGTCAAGAAAAAGAAAAAGTCTGAGATAAAAACTCTTGATGAAAAGCTTGATTCTAAGCAAATTTCTGAATCTGACTACAGAAGAAAAATTAGGCAAATCGATGAGGATTATTCTTTTGAATAGTAAAAACAAAGTGGTAGATTCTCGGTATTTTTACTGGGAATCTATTTTGATATTAATCACGATGATTCTAATTTACCGATTGGAAAAATTAACCTTCAACGTGGTATTTAGTTAAATATATATCTGATACTTTTATCATTAACAGGCTTTTATATCAAGAGACCTTGCTGTAATGTATTTTCAGATAAAATCGGCTTTTCTGAAGTTGTCACCGCATTATCTATTCCAAAGCGTTTGTAAAAAGATTTTAGCTGATGTTTAGTTAAAAAATCTTTTGTTTCTTGTGATGGATTTTGCAAATTTAGTTTTTTAAATGTATTGTGATTTGCAATATCGATTTCTGGATCAAAAATTAGCTCGGTTAAGCTTAACGACATATCTGCTAGAGTTTGGTTTTCAGTTAGTATTTTTGCCGTTTTGATTGGAAGTTTTTCCAAATTATTGTATATATCTGCGATATTTTCAAATTCTTTTAATACTGAAATAGCGGTTTTTTTACCTATATTTGGCACACCTGGTATATTGTCAATTGCGTCTCCAGTGAGAGCGAGAAATGATGAGATTTGACTAGCTTTTACTCCGAATATATCTATGACATCGGATTCGTGAATGAAGGATTTTGTTTTTGGATTATAAATGCAGGTTTTTTGACTTACAAGTTGACACAAATCTTTATCAAAGGTTACAATAACGCTTTTTTTATTTTGATCTGATTCTATTTGCTTTGCAAGTGTGTTTATTATATCATCTGCTTCGAGACCATTTTTTTTTATTGCATCGACATTAAAAGATGCCAAAAGTTCGTCAAGTAGAGCGAATTGAGGTATTAAATCTTCCGGACATTTTGATCGATTGGCTTTGTATTCGGGAAATAATTCGTGTCGCAATCCCTTGCCGCCAGCATCTAATGCAAATATTATTGAGTCATGATCGATTGTTTGGATGATTTGTAAAATTGATGACAAAAATCCGAATATAGCGTTTATCTGTCCTGATATTGGGGATTTAATTTCTTGTTTTACCGCGTAGTATGCACGAAAAAATAGCCCATAGGTATCTATTATTAAGATTGTTTTCATTTTGGGCGATAATATATTTTTTCATTAATTCTAGCGTCAATATATTCAATTGATGGCTGAGTTGATTCATCGAATATTTTTAGTTTTTCTTTGGCAATTAGGCAAATATCAGTGATTTCTTGGTGTGATGGATTTGCAGGTAGCATTATTTTTATGTCGTTTTTTAGAACCACATCCCATCTTCTTGATGATATGTTTATGTATTGTTTTGCATTAGTGATAATTTCTTTACATTGACTTGATAGAGTCTGAATAAGAGAGTTAAAAAACTCAAAATCGTCAACTGAACAGTCTGATATTATTGGTATGTCGTAGCGAATTTTGGCACATTGTTCGCAGTAAGATTCCTTACCATTTAGGTCAATAATATATGTTTTTCCGGAGAAAACATCTTTCATTTGAGCGATTACTTGTCTTTCTTGGATCTTAATGTTTATTGATGATTTTGACAGTTTTTGGACTGTAACATATTTTACAAACGGTATGTCTGATATGTTTTTTTTGATTGTATTGATGATGGATTTTTTATTTTTTATTGCAAAAGATCTTGAGTAATTTGCAACTTGTTTTATGTATTCATTTGAAAGATATACACCGCCAGATGCCTGAATATCGATATTTTTATATTTCCCATTTTGAAATGAGTAGACTTGTTCCATGATATTGTTTTTGAGATTTTCTACTGTAAAAATCATTTTTGAAATATTCGTATATTTATGGTGGATTACCAATGATGAGAATGTAATGCTTATTACAATTGCCAGAATTTTTACAATTGCAACAACTCGTCTCATTTGTCTGTTAAATTTTATAAAGATTGCATCATCATTTTTGTATTTTTCTGCAATGTTCATCATAAATTAGGTTGGCATTTTATGTTGTTATTTTAATAAAAATTAAAAGCAACACTGTAAGATTGATTTTAATTTTTTTTCATTCACTTTTGTGTAATTTCTTATGCAAAAATTGCAAAAAAATAATAAAGTTTTCTTGTGCATATTGGATGGATTTAGTTTTGGTGATCCGAAGAATCCGTATAATGCTGTTGAAAAATCCGGAATTCCAAATATTAAGAATTTGCTTAAAATCTATCCAAATACAATGTTGCACACATCTGGCGAATGGGTTGGCTTGCCAAATGGACAGATGGGCAATTCCGA
This sequence comes from Rickettsia typhi, assembly GCA_945878495.1. Taxonomy (GTDB): domain Bacteria; phylum Pseudomonadota; class Alphaproteobacteria; order Rickettsiales; family Deianiraeaceae; genus CAMCTP01. The sequence goes on from CAMCTP010000014.1 coordinate 4,987, forward strand.
AGTAGGGCACATGGCAATTGGCTGTGGTAGGGTTTTTAAACAAGATCTTGTTAGCATTTCAGATGATATTTCATCGGGGGAATTTTTTGACAAAAAAGCAATTCAGCTAATATTGAATCGATTAAAAACTACGAAAAACTCATTACATATTATTGGCTTGCATTCCGATGGCGGCGTTCATTCTCACAAAAGTCATATATCGGATGTAGCGAATTTTTTTGCGTCAAAAGATGTTGAGGTCAAATTGCATTTAATAACAGATGGCAGAGATGTTCCGCCTAGGGAATATCTTGACTCTGGGTCTGATTTGAGTGCAGAATTTTCCGAATTTAACAAGATAAGTTTGGCTACAATTGGTGGCAGATATTACGCTATGGACAGAGATGGAAAGGATGAGAGGACATCGCTTTATGCTAAGGCAGTTATTGATGGATGTGGATTGAAATTTGATTCGGAGGCTGAATTGCGAAAGAAATTTTTTGGCTCAAAAGGTGATGAATTTATTGAACCATCGGTGATTTCTGATTATCAGGGCGTTAAATCAGGTGATATATTTTTTGTCGCAAATTTTAGATCTGACAGGGTTCGTCAGATTGTAAAATATTTAGAGGGTTTTAATGGGCATGTTAATATTGATTCATCGGATATATTTACAATGACAAAGTATTACGATGATTTTGGAGGTCATGTATTGTATAAAAAGGACGATGTTGTAAACTCTTTGTCTGATATTGTGAGCGGTAAAGGAATTAGTCAAACGAGAATATCTGAAACGGAAAAATATGCACATGTTACATTTTTTTTCAATGGAGGAAAAGAGGGTTGTGTTGAAACGGAGAGGAGATTTTTGATACCTTCGCCAAAGGTTAAAACTTACGATGAAAAGCCTGAAATGTCGATTTTTGAGGTAAAAAATCAAATTATTGATATTATGAAATCCGGTAGAGAAAATCATTTGATTGTAGCGAATATTGCAAATGGCGACATGGTTGGACATACGGGAAATTTTACAGCATGTGTTCAAGCAGCGAAGTATATTGACGATGCTATTTTTGATCTTTATCAAGAGGCTTTGAGTAATGGCTATACGATGATAATTACTGCCGATCATGGAAATCTTGAGGAAATGGTTGACTGCAATGGGGAAATTCACACCCAGCATACAACGGGGAAAGTTCCATTTATTTTAATTGATAAGAATTTTTCCAGTCCTGAGAATGTTGAATTTATAGAAAATGGCACGCTGGCAAATATAGCGCCAACGATCTTAAAAATTTATGGAATTGATAAACCTGAGGAGATGCTTCAATCGTTATTTAAGATTTAAAAACTGAATAGTTTGTAATTGCATTTCCATGCGAGACAATCATGGTTGAAAAGTCTAGAAATTCATTAATTTTCATTTCCAAGTGGTGTGATATGGTTCCATCATCTGCCGTGGTTACTTTTATTGTTTTATCTATTGGTTTTGTTTTATCAAAGTTGTACAATATTTTTAGTTTAACATGATTTTGATGTACTGATTCTATCTCAACTATATCACTAACATTTCTAGGATCTTGCGATGTTATAGAGTTATTATTAATAGTGATTGACCATTTATCTTTTGAGATATATGATATTGATTGTAGGTATATTATATTTGCCGATGGTTTTGACATTGTGACTATTTTTTGGTATTTTGCTCTTGCAACAACTCCGTTTGTCTTTAGGAATAAACCTTCTTTTAGAATATCATTTTTACCATCGTCAAGGTTATTTATGCCATTTTTATATTTTTGTTTAAAGTCTTCATTGGTTGTTAATATTGGGTCAAATACTTTTGGTGTATTGTTTGTTGTAATTTTCTCAGCCTTGAGATATTGATATGGCGATGTGAAAAAGAGTATTATTGTCAAAAGTATTTTAATCATTTTAGCAATTCAAAATAAATCCACTTGTAAGACATTGTTGCGATATATTCAATATGATCTCCATATTGACTCTGTTTTAGTATTTCAATTTTATCAGGAATAACAAATCCCGATATACTTTTTAGCATCAAGCTATCAAGATTCAGAACGTTGATGTCTTCTGTTAAATTTGTAATAGATATTGTTATACTGTGGCATTTTGCTGCTTTGGAATTTTTTAAAGATGCATGAGAACATTCCATTGGTTTAATTTCTATAAAAGCAGGAAATGTTAGTGCGTTTTTCAGGTCAGAAGCAAGATTATCAATTATTTCTTGGCTTATTGGCTCAACAAAACCATATTTTTTGTTTATTTTTTGTGTTGCTTTGATTGTACGATCCTCTATATTTTTCATTTTTTTAAATGATTCAAATTCTACCTCCATTGCTGTTTGTTTGTCTTGAACTTCTTTAATAGAGTTAATAATTTTTCTCTCTATTATATTTTCTATCAATATAGACATGAACATCGATATTGATATTAAAACTAGCAAAATGCCAACAATAATCTTTTTTTTATGTATCTGTGTTATTGATTTTTGTTGTACTTTTTTTTTAATATCCATTGCCGACATAAATTTTATTTAGTATTTAACAAGGTTTCTATTAACTCTTTTTGCTTATCATCATTTTTTGCATTTGTAATTTTAAATGTTATATTTCCTGCGAAATATTGTCTGCTAATATTGTAAATATATCCGAAATTTAGCCCTTCGAGATGATATTCTGTACCCTGTAATTCTAGCTCTATTGCTTTTTTTAGATTTGTTATTGTGGCGTGTATTTTATGTATATATCCGCTTGGATTTCCTATGTCTATGGAAAATTCAATATTTTTTATTTTGCAGTCTTCTTCGCATGAGGCTTGGTATCTTGTTATTTGTATTTGTTTAAATTGATTTACAATATTTGCAATTTTTGTTGCACGATCTTGCCAGTAGAAGCCTGTTTCTTCTAGGTTAACAAAGTTTATTATATTGTCAGCTTCTTGTATGTTTGTTAGGTATATTTTTGTTGGATTATCAGGCAGCATACGCTCTATTTCTTTCATTTTTTGCATTGCATTTTTCTTTTGTTCAATCGCTGAAATGTATCCGCTTAGCAATTTACCCGATATGCTAACTAGGAATATTGTTCCACACATGAAGATTGTTTTTGATATTTTGTAGAATTTCTGAATTGATCTTTTTGTCTTAATTTTAGTATTTAGTATTTTTTGTTCTGGATAAGATATTGCATTTTTTGATATAAATGCGGAAATATTTGAGTGATTATTTTGATTGAGATAATTGGTTATTATTATACAATTTGTTTTTTCAGATGGTTTGGAAAAAAGATATCCTGCTCTATCAGCAAGAATGTATATATTTTTGAATGATGATTTTAGGTCGTATTCTTGATATTTTGAGTTTGTTTCTAAAAACGACTCCATGTTTAGAATTTCATCTTGAATTGTGCTTTGAAGCTCTGCTTGATCGCCTGCATTGAATGATTTGATGTATATTATATCATTTTCTGTTGCTATAACGCTTTTTGCATAATTGTTGTTAGTGACAATAAATCCATTGACGCTATTTTTATCAATTTTGCAAATCTGACGTATGTAGTAATTTGCAAGCTCCGGAATATATCCTACTGAAATTATTTTGTTATTGTATTTTGCAGCTATTATATTTGCATTATTAAGATTTTTTTTTGCACTTTTTTCTTCAAGTTTAATTTTTATGACAGTTGCCGCGTTGTTTGATTTGTTGATAAATGTTGATGTTTTTGACGCAACGGAGTCAGAGGTAAAATGATCTGATTTTATGTATTTTTTTGCAATTTTAGAATCCTGTATTGACTTTGTTGTTAGTTTGACATTTGGGTCATCAATGTTAAAATATATTGGAATTGATTGATTTTGTGATATGTATTTGTCAATTTCACTAGATTCAATTGATTCGATGTTGGATGAGATTTCTTTGATTATTGTTTTACTCTTCCAATGCTCCAAGGTTGTTAAGTCGCTTGCAGCTGTTATGATTATGAAATTTGACGATTGTGACATTTGTCTTTGATTTTACTTATAACGTTTTAAGATATTTAATTTGAAATTTAATTGCAAGATTTTTTTTGCAAATTAAAACAAATGCTTTATTAAAAAGTTTAGAACCTATTTTAAAAATGTTTTTCAGATTTTCTTTACCCGGAAAAGACTCTAATGTAATAGCAAACCGAGAAATACAGACCTCGGCATTCTTGCCATATCTATGTCATTATAATAATTCGACAATTTTGACAAATGATCTTGACATGGTATCGGTTATCAAGGTTGAGGGTTTTTCTTTTGAAACTGCTGATGACGAGGACGTTGATGGCAAAAAAACATCACGAAACAATGTACTAAAGGGTATTTCTAGTACGAAATATGCGGTTTGGTCTCACACGGTAAGAAGAAAAAATTCATCATTTCCCGATGGTGATTTTGACAATAGATTTTGCGAGATTTTAAATAAGCAATGGCGTGCGAAACATAGCCCGGATCATACTTTTATCAATGAACATTATATTACTATTGTTAGAAAAGGAGGTGGAGCTGCGCAAAAAGTTAGCAGCTTGCTTGGGAAAATTTCTGGAGCTGACAAGGATGATAAGTTGCAAAAACAGCTAAAAGAAGCATATATGGATATGCAGGAGGTTAGGGATAGGTTAGTAAGCGGTTTATCGGTTTATCGCCCAGAGGTTCTGGAAGTGGTTGAAACAAAGGATGGAAATTTTTGCAAGATTTTAGAGTTTTTAAGCTATATTTTAAATATAGGAAACCAAAGTAAAATGCTTGTTCCAAGTATGAAAATTTCGCAGTATTTAGCGAATTCACGATTATATTTTGGATCAAATTATATCGAAGCACACTCGGGTGGAGTAGTAAAATATGCTGCAATGATTTCGTTAAAAGAATATCGTTCTGCTACTTTTGCGGGAGTTATGGATGGGTTTTTGCAAATGCCATGTGAATTTGTGATAGCACAAAGTTTTCAATTCAGCGATAGAATGGCATCAATTTCAAAGATGCAATTACAACAAAGAAGATTGGTTCAATCGGAGGACGTTGCGGTAAGTCAGGTTCACGAGATTAATCAAGCTTTGGATTCTGCTATGAGCGGTGAGTTTGGTTTTGGCGAGCATCATATATCAGTTATGGTTATAGCTGACAGTCAAAAAGAACTGGATTCTTATTCATCTGAAGCGGTGGTTGGTTTTGCAAATTTTGGAGCTACTGCCGTTCGTGAGCGTACAAATATGCAGGCTACATTTTGGGCACAATTTGCCGCTAATTTCGGCTATATTGTTAGAAAATCAACCATTAATACCTTGAATTTATCGGCATTTATGTCCCTGCATAATTATCCAGCAGGTAAAACTAGGGATAATTTTTGGGGACCTGCGTTAAGTGTTTTTAATACAACATCCGGAACGTCGTATTTTTTCAGTTTTCACGTGAGAGACGTTGGTCATACTATGATCATTGGTCCAACTGGTGCCGGTAAAACTGTATTGCTGAACTTTTTAGCAGCACAAGCACAAAAGTTTAAACCACGTACATTTTTCTTCGACAAGGATCGTGGTGCTGAGATTTTTATTAGAGCAATTAGGGGTAATTATCTAGTGATTGATCCTGCCAGAACATCAGGATTTAATCCGTTTCAACTTGAAGATATTCCGTCGAATAGAAGTTTTCTGGTTGATTGGCTTGTTGCACTGGCTGCTCCGGATGGCATTGCCTTGAGTCCTGAAGACATGTCTCTTTTAACAACAGCGGTTGATGGAGCCTATAAGTTGCCAAAAGAAAAACGAAAATTGGCAAATGTAGCAGCATTTTTAGGTGTTGAAAAGCCCGGAAGTTTGGCGAGCAAGGTAAAAATGTGGCATTCAGGTGGCAGTAGATCGAAAATTTTTGATAATGACGCAGATCTAATAGATTTTAACTCTGCTAGAAGCTTTGGATTTGAGATGGCAGAATTATTAAAAGACAAGATTAGTATGGCTCCAGCTTTGTTGTATTTATTTCATAGAATAAATATGTCTCTTGATGGAACCAGAACAATGGTTGTATTGGATGAGGCATGGGCTTTGATTGATAATCCGATATTTGCCCCAAGAATCAAGGACTGGCTAAAGGTTATGAGAAAGTTAAACGCTTTTGTTGTATTTGCAACTCAGTCGGTTGAGGATGCTGCAAAAAGCCAGATATCTGATACCCTTGTTCAGCAAACCGCAACGCAAATTTATTTGCCGAATTTAAAAGCAACTCCAGTTTATAAAAGTGTTTTTATGTTGAGCGATAGAGAGTATTTGTTGGTTAAAACAACTGATCCTGGAAGTAGGTTTTTCTTAATTAAGCAAGATGGCGGTGGCGTGATAGCAAGAATAGATTTACGTGGAATGACGGATGTAGTAAATATTTTATCAGCAAGAGCCGATACGGTAAGATTGCTAGATACCATTATAGCTGATGTTGGACCAGATCCTGATAAATGGATGGAGATTTTCTGGAAAAAAGTGAGAGAGATTTAGTTATTATGTGCAAATCTTTTGGTAAGATAAAAGAAATTAGAAATCATTATCTTTAATTAGCAATTAGTTTTGAATAGAGAATTTAATTATGAGACAGATATCTTTCGTCAGCATTACTTGAAGTTTCAGATGATTGAATCTCGGATATTTTGAAGTCTATTATATTTTTCAAGGCTTCAAAACTAATTGTACCATTTATTCTTATGTCTCCAACAATTATCATTGGAGTTCCTTTAATTCCAAGATTTTTTACATTGAATTCCATTTCATGAATTAGATCCATTTCAAGCTCTGGTTGAGCCATACATTCTTTAGCGTATTCTGTATTTACACCAGCAGATTTTAATAGTGATAGTATTTTTGCAGATGTTTTTTCTTCAGAGTCAATAATCCATGTTGATTGTGTTTTATAAAGAAGATTGATGTATTTTAGCAAGTTTTCTCTTGAATCTCTGGAGCATTTTATTGCTTTTGTAGCAGCAAGACTTAGTTTGTCCGTAGCTACTGATCTATGAGTAAAACGCACAGTGTCTCCGTATTGAGCTATTATTTTATCGTAGTTATCTTGAAAAAATTCAGCACAATGGTAACATGTAAATGAACCGTATTCTATGATTTCAAGGGCAGGTTTGTTAGTTTTGGAATAATATATATCTTTTGTTTCGTTGACTTGTATGATTTTTAGATAGTCCCTGTCAGTTATTCTTGAGACATTTTTATTTGCAAAAATATCATGTTTTTGAGATTGTTTTGCGGCGTAGGATTTGATTTGAATTGCAAGTATTATAATTGCAATTATTGAAGCTGAAATAATTTTAACTTTCTTTTTTATCATATTAAATATATAGAAAAACCACCGTAATAAGCACTAAATTTATTGTTTTCCAAGGTAGGTATTTGTTTATTTAGCTGGTAATATCCAACTCTCGCAGAAAAGGTTTTTAAAATACTGAATTCTATTCCACCTCCTATTTTGGTTGCGTTTTTAATATCGATATTTTCTGAAAAAGAGGTAGAAGTTTTATAATACGATCCGCTTAGATTAGCGAGCCCAATTGACCCATAAAGCTCTGCTGTAAAAGCTTGCAGATCTATAATTGGCATATATAGTTTTGCGTCAATATATGTTTGATTCATTTTTGTGTCAAAGATTTGACCGTTGTTTTTAAAAGAATTTCCATTGAAATTTGTGTATCCTGTTTCTGCGCCTATAAACCTAAATAATCTTAGACCGGCATAAATATTTAAATTTTCTCCCTTAAATAAATTTTGCTCTGGTGCTTGTAAATTTGTTGCGGTTAAATTGCTAAGCATAGGTTTCATGTAGTCGATACCTATGTTAAGATTTATTGGTGACACGAAGGGATTTATCAATCCAGCATTGGATTTTATTGATATAGATATAAATATTAGTACTAATAAAATAACTTTCATTTTAAGTAAAATGCATATCTTGATTAATTAATATACAATAAAAGTCAATACTATTTAAAAGAAAAATATGAAAAAAATATAAAAACACTTGACTATAAAAAAAATAATATTAGCTGAATACTTAATTGAATAATTTAATTTTCTGAAATGGCAACACTAAATCAGGTAATGAGAAAAGGAAGAAACCCTAGAATCAAAAAGAGCAAGTCTCCCGCTCTGCAGGGAAATCCACAAAAAAGAGGCGTGTGTACTAAGGTTTATACTACTACGCCAAAAAAACCGAACTCTGCTCTTCGTAAAGTAGCAAAAGTAAGGTTGACTAATGGATATGAAGTTATATGTTACATCGGAGGCGAAGGTCACAATCTTCAGGAACACTCTGTTGTTTTGATAAAAGGCGGAAGAGTAAAAGACTTGATCGGTGTTAGATATCATATAGTTAGAGGAGCTCTTGATACTCAAGGCGTAAAAGACAGAAAGCAAGCCAGATCAAAATATGGCTCCAAGAGACCAAAAAAATAATTTTAATTCACTATGACGATTGATATTACAGCTATAAAATTTGACATTGAACCAGACTTTAGGTACAATAGCTTTGTTTTCGCAAAATTAATAAATAAAATTATGAAAAGCGGAAAAAAGTCAATTGCTGAAAAAATAGTGTACGGTGCTTTTGAAAAAGTATTTCAAGATATATCCAGTGGTTCTGTTGATGTAAAAATATCAGGATCTGCTTATAAACCTGAATCAGTTATCAACTTGCTTGATTCTGTTCTGCAAAAATCAATGATAGGTATTGAGGTTGTAACTAAAAGAGTTGGTGGATCTAATTACAAAATACCAAAACCTATATCTCCAAAAAGATCCTTATCTATAGCATTTTCTTGGATAGCTCAGTCTCTAGAATCAAGATCTGAAAAAACTGCGATTGAAAAACTGTCAGCTGAGGTTTTGGATATACTAAATGATAGAGGTTTCACAATAAAAAAGAAGACAGAGATAGAGAAAAATGCAGAGGCTAATAGAGCTTTTGCTCACCTTTTAACTCGTAAAAGTTAATCATTTTATATAGTTATGTCTAGACCATCAAAAAGAGCAACAAGAAAAGCAAGAAAACAATCTGGATGTTCGTTAATAAGAACAAAGAACAAAGTTTCTAAGACTATATCCAAAAGAATATCAGTAAATTCCAATGGAGTAATGACTTGTAATTCCGCTTACAGAAGACACAATTTGTCTAATAGATCTAGTTCTCAGCTTTTGTCATCAAAGGGATCTTTTGTTATGACTGATTTGTCGTATGCAAATAGACTAAAAAAACAAATAGGACTCAAAAGATCTGTGTTGAAAGTTTTAGTTCCATATGAATCAAAGCCAGAATCGAGAGTATTTTGCGTATCAAAAAAAGTTTCCAAAGTAATTAAATTGTTAAAAGTATGTCAAGAGTAAATATTGCTGTAGCTTCTAGAGCTAAAAGAAAAAGAATAATAGGAATGGCAAAAGGTTTTCGCGGTAGAAGAAAAAATTGCAATAAACTCGCAAAACGTGCGGTTGAAAAAGCAATGCAGCACGCTTATGTTGGTAGAAAAAATAAAAAAAGAACATACAGAGCTATGTTCATATCTAGAATATCTGCTTTATCTGAGTATTTAGGTTTGAGATATTCAGTTTTTATATTTAAAGCCAAAAATAGTGGCATAAAACTTAATCAAAAATCAATATCTTTACTTGCATCTTCTACAAATACGTCTGATGCTTTTCTTAGGTATGTATCGAAAAAAATTAATTAATTTATCTATATTATGGCTATTTCAATAATAAAAAAAGCCCAACTTTCTGGATCAAACGATGGTGTTTCTAAATTTTATGAAATGATATTAATGTTTAGATCTAATGCTATTACTCATGATATGCATTCCGATTTATCATCCATAATGTCAATGATAACCGTTAGATTTGGAGGGAAGGTTCTGAATTCTGAATATTGGGGCTTGAGACCTCTTGCTTATGAGATATCTGGAAATAAAAAGTCTCATTACTATTACTTTACCATATCAATTAATCCTGATTTACTTGCCAACCTAAAATCTTTAATCTTAAATAATCAAAATCTTATTAGACATCTTTTTTTGTCAGTTGACAGCGATGTATCCGTTTCTGATCTAAAGTCAAAAAGCGTAATGCTGAAGAATTTACAGCGTGACATGGAGAAAGAAATGGGAGAAATAGTGTTCAACGAATCAAATATATTTAAAATATAATTTTATCATACAATGAAAATTTCGAAAGATCAAACAAATCTTCCTATCTCCGATATTGCTAAAAAAGTACTTTCGATAGTTGGAACTCAATCAGTTTTTGCAAAGCAAAATAGCAGAAATGCAGATATCAAAAAACAAGCAATAACGTACATGGATATCCAGCTTTTAAAAGAATTTTTGACTGATTCTTCTAGAAAAATCATGGGCATGAGACACACTGGTGTAAAAGAAGAAGTGCAGCAAATGATAGAAAAAAATGTTCAGATAGCTAGATTTTTAGGTCTATTGCCATTTTTAAAGTAATTTTCTCTATTTATGTTAACAAAAGTAATTTTATTACAATCCGTCCCATCTTTGGGTTCCGCTTCATCCGTTGTTTCTGTAAAACTTGGATATGCGAAAAACTTTCTTATTAAAAAAAGATTGGCTATATTCGCCAATGAAGAAAACCTTAAACAGGTTGACAAAATAAAAGGCGATCTATCAGAAAAAGATGCAAGATTAAAATCAGTAGCAACTAGCATACAATCTTCCTGCAAAGAAATATCGATTGATCTTAGAAAATCTGCAATACAAAGTGGCAGATTATACGGTTCAGTTTCTGCAAAAGAAATAATATCTTCATTAAAAGAAGTTTGCTCATCTATAATATCTCTTGATGATGAGTCATCTGCATTTTTCGCTCCAAGAAATCTAAGACTTTCCACAGACATAAAATATGTTGGAGAATATGATGCATCTTTGGCACTTTATGGAGATGTTATGATAAACTTTTCAATATCAATAAAATCAGATAAATCAGATATTTAACCTTGATCGATTTTATTAAATTTTTAAGACATCAAAGCAACCGCAACAACTATTATAGTTATTGAAGAAGGAGAGAATTTTCCAGATATTATATTTATTCCAAGTATAACAACTGCAAATAATATTAAATATCTACTTATTGAATCTCTTAAAAGTTTATTTATTCTACATAATCCTGACTCTATTGCATTTATCTCACAGAAACCAGTTTTTGGACTTGCCGATACTGTTGTTGATTTTAAACACTCCATATCATATAATTTCCCAAGTATTTCATATCTACCGTAGGCTGAGTCTATGCATTTTGTACACAGACTATTTGTTGGACTATCGAGGCAGGTAGTTTTTACCGCTGTTGCCCCTATGCACGGAGCGGCGCCGGGACAGTCAAGGTTTGATGAGCATTTTGGTTTTGCTATAGCTTGTAAATTTGAAAATAAAAATATTAGCGTTATTATGACAAGTTTTTTCATTTTAGTAAATCATACGATGGAAAATAGAATATAAAAAATAATTTGCAAATTATTTATAGTGATTTTATAATGTGTTGTATATATTTAAAAAAAGTGGCAAATTCTTATAATAATACATATAATAATCCCGATGGCACAATGTCTGGCTGGTTTAATAAATGGTATAATAGGATTGCAGATAATTTTCCTACATTTGGTTTGTCTGCTGCATCTAGAAATGATGTTATAAATGGTGATGAGCCTACGAAAAAACGCAGAGCTTCTTTTATTATCGCTGCTTCAATAATTCTTGCACTAGTGCTACTTTTAATCCTACCAGCGGCTGTAGCCGGTCCAGGATTGTTTGCTGCTGGTGGCATTGCAGCTATTGCTCCAATGATAACTGGTGGAGTTGGTTTGCTCGGTGCGGCTGCATATTTTGGAATTAAATCTTATCAAAATGCACAATCCTTGAAGAGAAATTTATCTCTTGCAAAAAAGCGTGATAAAATTATAGAAGTTAATAAAAAATATAGCAATATAGATCAAGATAAACGGATTAAAAATGACCCTTTTAAAAATAAATATATCACGAAAGAAGGATTAAGTCAAATATTATATCAAGCAAAAAATAAATTTCCGAATGATAGTAAATTGGCAAAAATCTACGCTGGAGCGGAATTGTTAACATGTTGCAAAACAAAAGGTCAAGATAACAAGATAAGTGATGACGATATTGATGTTAATGAAAAATTTAATGAGATTTTTGGCTTATCATCTTCTAAATCTAATCATTCTACTTCAGAAAAGAATGACGCTCTTTTGGCATACCTTGGAGCAATCGGTAATCACGATGTTGAACAATTAAAAGAAAATTTCTATGATATTGGGGTCCCTGATAATGTTGTAAATATAGCTCTTAATAATGCTGTTGGATCTTATTATCAAGAGATTGATAAAAAAAATTTTACTAGAAAGTTTTACGATAAAAAGCAGAGTGATAAGTTCGGCTCTAGGGCTTCACCAAAGACAACTGAAGAATTCAAAAAAGCCGATCTTTTTGACAAGGAAATTGGTATACAAAAAGCAAGTATATTGGGTGAAGCCCTTGGATCCGCACTTGCAACGCTGCCTATAATGACAGGATTGTCCAACGCCGCTAAATCTCCTTCAATGCTTAATAGGATAGAGGAAGCTCAAGATAGCAATAATCAAATTCAAAAAACTAATAATGAAATTGATGGGATCGTTAAATCCTACGAAAATGGTAAAAAAATAGACTCAGATGTTTTCCGTTTGGATTCAAGTGGCGATGGAAGAGTAACGATTGATGAATGTAAAGCCTATGCGAGTAGCAAAGGAATAGCAGAACAGGA
>CAMCTP010000015.1 GCA_945878495.1 Rickettsia typhi
TATCGTATTGTCAAAAATATTGCAAACGCTGCCAACTATTCCAGATATCATATTTTGCACGAAAAACAATAATTATAAACCTCTGATTTTAATGCCAAAATATCATAAACATTTTCAAGCTTTCCAGCTTTAAAATCAATAGCTAGAGCTGATTCAATCAAGTTACCAATTTGATAAAATGAAAGATTTCCAGCGGCAAAACGCTCAACCGCAACTTCATTTGCAAAATTAAAAATATTTTGATGAACAATGCCATTTTTTAATGCCCATTTCCCAAGATAGAAAGGCTTAAAATGCTTTGGAATTGGTATAAATGATAAATTCAGGACTTCTGAAAAATCAATTTTTTGCAATTTATTATCTATAATTTCTCCTGACATAGCGTGAGAAATATGATTCTTCATGTCCGGTTTTGACATAAACGAATGAACCGACCCATCCTTCATTTCCGCCATACCATGACAAATCGATGATCTCTCAATAACTGCGTCTATTTGCTTGTAATTTAGATCAAATAAAACTCCGGCTTCCATAATTTCCAATGCTTTATTTGCCATTGAATTTGAATCAATTGTATTTTTCATACCCATCGACCAATTTGGATGATTTACCGCATCTGCCAATGTAATATCCTGAAATTCTTTTTCCGTTTTATCACAAAACATCCCACCTGATGCGGTTAAAAATACACGCTCAATATCCGATTTTATTACCCCAGAGATCAACCTATATAAAGAGTTGTGTTCGCTGTCGATTGGCGCAATTTCGATATTGTTTTCAACCGCTATAGCTTTTAATAAATGACCAGCGCAAACAACGCTTTCCTTATTTGCTATGGCTAATTTTTTTGCATTTTTCATCATTTCAAATGTTGGCAACATTCCTGCGCTTGTTGATATTGCCGAAACAAGACAATCAATCTCTCCTATTTCGCTTGCAGCTATTTTATAGCAATCTTTTCCAGATATAAATTTGCAACCAGTATGTACAGTTTTACTCTTAACTGCAGCCAGCAAAGCCTCATTTTCCATAATCGCAAATTTTGGCTTAAATTTTAATATCTGTTCAATAAATTTGTGAATTGATGAATTGCATGATATTCCAACGAGCTCAAATTTATCTTTATTATTTGATATTACATCTAATGCTTGAGATCCAATGCTACCCGTTGATCCAAGAATAAATATTTTTTTCATATTGGTTGACTTTTATTACAAAAACGATACACGATTTATTATAAATTGCAAGACAAACATGAGTCAGTTAAAACAAATTATCGATAAATATGATATATTTTTACTCGATATTTTCGGACTAATCCACGATGGAGTTGTTCTGTATAGCGGAGCAATAGAAATGCTGGAGCAAATCAAAAAACAAAATAAGAGATCTATATTCGTTTCAAATGCACCAAGAAGCGGCGCTGAAACTGCAAATAGATTAGCAAAATTCGGTATAACACCTGATTTATATGACACGGTTTTCACTCCAGCGGATTCGTTTTTGAAAAAATGCACCAGAGGTGGATTCGATGGCAAAAAATATTATGCAATAGGAAAAGAAGAGGATATTGCCGCACTTGATCATTTTCCCGAAATGTCAAGAGTTTTAAATCCAATTGAAGCAGATATTGCGATTATATTTGATGCAGTTAAACCTGCCGATCAAACTCAGGCCATTCTTCAAGAAATAAAATCAAAAAACTTACCGATGGTATGCGTAAATCCTGATGTAATAATTAAACAAACCACTACAGAAGGGATAAAAACATTCTTTTGTGCCGGATGGATTGGTCAGGAATACGAAAAACTTGGCGGTTCAGTTGAATATTTCGGCAAGCCATATAGCCTTATATATGAAGAGGTTTTTCAATATATAAAATCGAGCGATAAAAGCAAAATCATAGCCCTTGGGGACTCGTGCGAAACAGATATAAAGGGAGCTAATAACGCCAACATTGACTCGCTATTGGTTATGACAGGAATATATTCGCACATGCTTGATTCATCCGGAAATATCGATTTTGAAATGCTAAAAAAAGAGCAGGATTTACACAATGCAACTCCAACCTACATTATAAAAAACCTTCATGCCTGAGTTAATAATTTATCAAATCACAAATGAAGAAATCAAAGATGTTGCAACAACTTTGGTAAAAGGCCTGTTTGACAAAAATGCAAAAGCAGTTCTGGTGTTCGACTCACATTCACTTATGAACGATTGCGACAAAAGAATATGGACATTCTCAAGCGAACAATTCATACCGCATGGAATGATAACAGATAAATTTGACAAAGAATTGCAGTCATTTTATCTAACCGACAGATTTGAATCAATTCAAGGATTTTCAACTATGGCATTTATATTTGAGAACGATAATACACTCGAGAATATTGAAAAAATTACCTCCAATGCTTTTCCAGATTACATAGAAAGGGTAATATATATGTTTTCAGGAATACTAGAATCACAGGAATACGTCAAGGAGATTGGTAAACTAAACCTTGATTCAAAATTTACATCACACAAATTTTTTTGTCGACAAAACGCCACATGGTTAAAAATTATATAACAAAATACTTAAAGATAATATCAATTGCTGTTTTTATAGGAGTAATATCGAATTATGCGTTAGCAACTCAAAATAAGCAAATCTTGTACACAGATCAAGAGGAGATATCGGAGGGTATTGATGCTACGGATTCATCGATAAAAGACATGTTCACAGATTCATACGGAAATCCACTTGAAACGGAAAAAATTCCATCACTTAAAGAAAAAATAGGCAGATGGAGTATTTTAACCTCAACTATTGACGGTAAAAAAGCCTGCTATGCAATATCAAAACCATTTGCAAAGGTTGGCAATCATAAAGAAGTAAGAGAGGCTTATTTGATGGTTATTTACTGGAATAGAAAAAAACAAGATATAAATATATCACTTGGATTTACAATTAAAGCTTCAACCAAGCCAACAATCAGCGTTGATGGAAAGCAATTTACAGCTCATACAAATGGATCGATTGCAATCCCCGCTGAAGGAGTTGATGCCGACATGATAAAAAATATGCTATACGCAAATAAATTGCTAATTAAAGCAGAATCTAGGGTATTTACATACGTTGTTGATGCTTACAATCTCGAAGATTTTAAGACCATATACGGAAAGCTTGTCGAACTGTGCGATTATATGTAAATATGAAAAACAAACTTACATCAGGTGTAATAGAATTAGTTGAAAATTGTGATAAACTAAATAATTTCACCCTAATCAAAGCGGCAATTGATCTGAATATTGAAGAGTCTCTGATAACGGTTTATCTGCCCGAAAAAATAGAATCAATCATCGATTTTCATATTGAATCAATCCTTCAAAACATAGATAATATATCAACCAATGATATCACTGGCTTCTCGGGAAAGCTGATATTTATGATAAAAAATTTATACCGAGAATTAAATCAAACTCCGAGATTTCTAAGAGAGATGCTAAAATATCAATTGCAACATCCGGCAAAATCAACACCACGGCTATGGAAACTATGCGATAATTTAATTAAAACTGCAAATGATAGATCGATAGATTTCTCATTTTATACCAAAAGAGCAAAATTGCTTCAAATTTTACTCCTAACTATAATTGATATTTTAAGAAATAAATCACCCGAAGACATCGAGCATTTAATTGAATATCGTATCAATCAGGCGAAAAATTCGAAAATCAAGAATGTAATTAATTTTTGGAAATCAAAAATATCTTAAAATTAATCCTGCGTTGCAAAATTATAAAAAGCTGCAAATACAGTGCACATAGAGCCAAATACCGCTAAGCCAACGCCCGTCTCAATCATAAAAATACCAATGTGAAAACCACTGTGAGCATTTGTACTTAATTTTGAGTATTCAAAAATATACCCACCCATTATATCAGACAAAATTCCAGTTCCAGCGTAAATCAAAACCCCAATACATCCAATAATCGGAAAGAGTTTTGAGTTTAAAAACAGCCTACCTTGTGAACTTTTTTTCCCATATAATAGCATATAGCTCATAAATGGTATTGAAAATATTATACCCGACTGAAATGCGCCCCCCGGAGATACCCCGCCATGAAGATGAATATACAGACCAAACATTAAAATCAATGGAGTTAGTATAGATAACGATATCGATAATATATGATTTTCTAGCACATCGCCGTGTTTTTTTTCTAGTGGCATATATCAAATCTTTGTTATCTTATAATCTATGACGATAAATATTTGTCAAGCTAGCTAACTAAAAATTCAGCAGGATCAACAAATTCTCCATCCTCTCTTGCTGAAAAATATAATCCTTCTTTTCCAAATGTACCAATTTTAGCGCCCTGTTCCACTACATCGCCCTGTTTTACAGAAATAGATGATAACTTTCCATATATTGTTGTTCTTTTTCCGTGCTTTAATATAACCAGTGGTTTTAAATTTTCTATTGTATTAACAATAGCCGTTACGGTACCTCCCAAGCAAGCCTTTACTTCATCCGATCCTTGATGTTTGAATTCAACGCCGTGCTGAACTTTTTTGTAGACCCTGCTTGAACTTGGATATATTGGAGACTGATTTTCTACAGATTTTTCTACCTCGGGTTTTGCCTGTTGCTTTTGCTCAACTTTTTGTGAATCTGCCAATCCAACACCATTTACAGGTATCGTCAATTTCATTCCAACCCATACTACATCGGTTTTTTTGTCATTAGCCGCTTTTATATCTTCACTAGATATATTATATCTCTTTACTATGTGAGACATTGTTTCTCCTTCGGATACTGTGTGGATAATATTAGATTTGTTATCAGAAGGCTCTGCCGTGGCTTTATTAACCTTGTGTTCTTCTTTTGTTTCAATATTTGAAGATGTAGATGAATTATTTGGTATTTTTAGCTTCATTCCAACCCATACTACATCGGTTTTTTTGTCATTAGCCGCTTTTATATCAGCGGTTGAAACTCCATATTGTTTTGCAACGCTCCACATGGTATCACCTTCTTTGAAAACATGAACTACTTCAGCACTGGGAGTTTTTTCGGATGATAAACTTTTTACAGATTGCTCTTTTGTCGCTGGTGTATTTTGTGCTGAATTTGATCCTGATGTTGGTATCGTCAATTTCATTCCAACCCATACTACATCGGTTTTTTTGTCATTAGCCGCTTTTATATCTTCACTAGATATATTATATCTCTTTACTATGTGAGACATTGTTTCTCCTTCGGATACTGTGTGGATAATTTCGGCTGCAAATGAAGTTGTTGCTAATAAAGATAATGCTAAAAATGGTAGAATTTTATTCATATAAAAATAAATACAACAGCATTGTAAATAGGCAAAAATATTTTGCAAATAAAAAATTCATTTTGTTAAACTTTTTTGCTCTAATCTATTTTTTACGCCAAAATTTAATACATCATATATAACTCTTCCATGGAAATTTTCAAAAGCATCAAGTTTATTTTTTGGCAATTTCTTTATATCATCATATCTTTCGTCAAAAGCGTTGTAATAAAGAGGTTCTATAGGTTTTTTATTACCTAAAATTCCTTCTGTAATTGCAAAAATCATACCTGAAATCATTTGAAATGGCTCACATGATACACTTGGGAATCTCAGTTCAATTCTAAATAAATCAGGATTCATAGATTTGGAATATGGAACCCTAATCGCAGATGTTCTATTATTAATACCCCACGAAATATTCGTTGGATAGTTAATATTAATATCGCCAAACTCAGGCTTACGATATCTCAAATACGCATTTTCATCTTCTAAGCAGCATAAATAAATCATTTCCGAAAGTCTTGATATAATTCCGGCGATTGAAAAATACAATATCTCAGAAAAATATCCGTTTTTCACGAATAAATTCAAACCACTGGAATTAAACATTGAAATATTTACCTGAAGTCCACTTGCAGCCTGATTTTTAAAAGGCTTTGCGGATGGTATAAATACCAAGTCTAATTCTTTTGCAGCTTCGGTTGCAAATTTCTTAAATCTTGCAATAGCTTCTGCAGCTACAACCGGATGAAGTAAGCTGTTAATAGTTATTTCAAACTGCCCTGATCCATCCTCAGGCTCAATATCTCCAATTTCATATTTATATGGCGATAATTTTTTTAAAAGTAATTCATAGAAATATTTAACCTTGATGTCAGAAATTTTTAAAATATCACCATAAGGAAAATCGATAGGATCTATTATTGCCAAAAAATCGTAATCAGCCTTCGGAGCCAAATAAAACTCTATTTCAAGACCAATCTTAAAAAAACAATCATCTCCAAAATATCGATCTAAAGATGATTTACAATCTCGGTAAATATCAATTAAATTGTTTCTTGTTGCGGTATAATTCATATTGATTTTTATTTTAGAGCCTATTGAAAATATTCAGATAAAAATGTATTGCAAGAAAAATGTTAAAACAATTAAAAATTGGCGACATTACGATTAAAAATCCTATTATACTAGCGCCAATGTGCGGTGTAACGGACTATGCTTATAGAAAAATAGTCAACAAATTTGGTGCCGGATATACAGTTTCAGAAATGATCGCATCAAGAGCTGCGTTGATGGATCTTGATAATGCAAAACAAAAAGCAATGCAAAGCGATGGAGTAACTGCGATTCAAATTGCAGGTTTTGAGCCTGAAGTAATGGCGGAAGTGGCAAAAAAAATTCAAGATGGTGGAGCAGATATAATAGACATAAATTTTGGATGTCCGGTAAAAAAAGTTGTCAACGGCATGGCTGGATCAGCCTTAATGAAACATGAAGATTTAGCCGGTGAGATAATGATGGCTGTTTGCAAAGCAGTGCAAATACCGGTGACTGTAAAAATGCGAATGGGATGGGATATGCAAAGTTTAAATGCACCAAAAATCGCACAAATTGCCGAAAGCGTTGGGGTAAAAATGATAACGATTCACGGCAGAACACGATCGCAATTATACGATGGCAAAGCCGATTGGGGATTTATACAAAATGTTGTAAATGCAGTTAAAATACCGGTAATAGCAAATGGCGATATAAAAACAATAGATGATGTAAAAAATGCACTCGATCTTTCCGGTGCAAACGGCGTAATGATCGGCAGGGCAAGTTACGGAAAACCATGGCTAGTTTCACAGTTAATAAGTCTAGCAAATGGCGAAAAACCATGTCAAGATCCAACTTCAATGGAAAAACTGGAATTAATACTTGAGCAGTTGGAATATATTGAAGAAATTTACGGACTTATAAAGGGCTGTGGATTTGCAAGAAAGCATCTTTCGTGGTACTGCCAAGGCATGTCTGGAGCCGGTGATTACAGAGGAAAGGTAAATCAAGAGAATGATTTTGGTAATGTAAAAAAAATGACTATAGAGTTTTACAAAAATAATTCATAAAATACTTGAAAATAATATTTTCTATCCTAATTTAACAGCTAATTTGCTAAGTAAAATGATCTTTCAAAATGTAATACAAGGAATTGAATCTGTGATATCAACTTTTAATACCTACGTACTTGCTGTTATATGGGCAAACGTGAATTTTTTCTCGCCTGACTCACACATACCTCTTATCGTTGCTGTCGCATTTGGATTTTGCGTTTATTTTCTGTTTTCATTAAGATTCAATGCTGTAACTCACTTTTGGCAAGGAATAAAATTAATGCTAAAAACAGGTGGTCACGGTGAATCAAAAACAACACACTCAATATCTCCATTTCGTGCACTTTTTACATCAATTTCAGGTGCAGCAGGACTTGGAAATATCGCAGGTATAGCTATTGGAATATCGCTTGGTGGGCCTGGAGTGGTTTTTTGGATTCTAGTTGCGGCAATTCTTTGCATGCCGTTAAGATTTGCAGAGGTGTATCTTGGACATAAGTACAGAGTTGAAAAAAACGGAGAATTCATGGGTGGTCCTTATTGGTATATTAAACAAGGTTTTGAAAAACTTAAATCACCAAAATTGGCGAAATTTTTCTCAGCTTTCTACGCTATATCTCTAATTTTTGCTGTGTATGGAGGACCTACCTCTTTTCAGACAAATCAAGCGGTAAAAGTTGCATCAGACCATTTTCAATTCGGTGATTTAGGGAAATATGCTTTGTCCTTTGCAATGGCGGCTGTTGTATTTTTGGTCGTTATTGGTGGAATTAAAAAAGTCGCAAATTATTGCTCATCAGCCGTAATGTTCTTTATGTCATTTTATATGATCGTTTTAATTCTTGCTCTAATACATTATAGAGCTGAAATTCCGGCGACAATAAATATGATAATGTTATGTGCTTTTAATCATAGCTCTTTGTACGGTGGCGTAGCTGTTGTTCTGTTTACGGCATTTCAACGTCTTCAGCTTGCAAATGAAACTGGATTTGGTAGTGCTGCAATTATACACTCAAATTCAAAGCAAAAAGATTCAGTTAAAGAAGCTTTAGTTGCAATGACCTGCCCTGTGATTGACGCTCTTTTCGTCTGTTTTATCACGGGACTGGTGATATGCTTGGGAATGACTTTTACGGATAAAAGCGTTGAAGGTATTTCAATGGTTCAAAATGCACTTGTAAAAGTTCATCCGATATTAGCCTACTTCTTACCAATAGCAATACCTTTGGTTGCCTTAAATGTTATGATTGCATGGAGTTATTACGGTATAAAAAATCTTGAATTTTTTGCAAAAACTAAAAAATTCTCTATTCCGTATTTGATAACAATATGTATTGCTGCTTTCGCCGGTGGGTTGATACAAAATTTTCAACTAATTATCGATCTATGCAACTCCTTAATGTTCTTGATATTTATACCAAATATAATAATCATTTTCCTCATGAGAAAAGAAATCAATTCGGCGTGGAAAGAATATGTTTTAAACAATAAATACAATGAAAAGAAACTATAAAAAATTATCCTTTTCATTTGCAGCGGTAGCGCTTATTATATCGTCTTTTACAATATTTGGTGACGCTTGCAGGCCATTTTTCATAAGCTTTATATTGTCTTATTTGATGATACCGACTGTCAATTTTTTTGAAAAAAAAAGAGTTCCAAGGTCAGTAACAAGTGGTTTGTTTGTTGCGTTAATTTTTACAATAATTATAGCAGTAATAGGCGTTTTAATACCTTTTGTCTCCACAAGGTTTTCGATTTTTATTCAAGATTTCTTAATAATAAAAGCTGATTCAATATCAAATCATGATTTGTCAAAGCTCGAAAAATTAACAGGTATAGAGGTCGCAACTCTTCAAAAATTCATCGAAAAAATAAAACTGCTTACAATAAAACTTACTAACGAGTACACGTGGCACCCAAAATCTGCGATAAATTCCCTAGTAAAAATCTTTGCCACAATATTTGTAATACCGATTATCATGTTCTACATGCTAAAAGATTGGAAGAAAATCGGCGACTCATTCTTTTCAATAATACCAAATGACAAAAGATCAACATATCGATACCTGTCTATGCAGATTGATAGATCCATTCTTACGTTCATAAGAGCTCAGGTAAATGTATCCATATTTTTTGGCCTATATTACGCCATTTGTTTTTGGATTTTGTCCTTAAAAATGGGATTCTTGCTTGGTTTAATGATGGGCGTCTTTATATTTATACCCTATGTTGGTTTTCCAATAGGATGTACAATTGTAACAATTATCTCATTTTTACAATTCGGAATTTCGAATTATTTTTATACAACCTGCGGTATTTTTGTTATCGGACAGCTACTAGATGCTAATTTTGTAACGCCAAAATTTATTGGCGACAAGGTTGGAATACACCCAGCATTCATCGTATTTGGGCTATTTGCATGCACTTCTTTATTTGGTATAAATGGCGCAATCTTAGCGCTTCCAATAACAGTAACGTCATCGGTTGTTATAAAATATGCAATATCAAAATATAAAACAAGTCAATATTTCTATAGCTAGATGGATTTTTCTAATTTAATACTTAATTATGTAACTGACTTTGCAAATAAAGTTTTGTTTTTTAATGTTACAGGAAGTGATAAGTTTCAACTTCCATTTTTAATATTTTGGATTTGTTCATTTGGAATCTATTATTCAATAAGATTTAAGTTAATAAATTTTACAATGTTTTTCACAAGCATTAGACTTGCCTTATCTTCAAAAATTAACAAAAGACAGCTACAAAAAAGCAGCGAATACGAACTATCAAGCTCTAGAAAAATATTATTAACATCAATCGGAGAAGCAATAGACGTTTCTGCAATTTTTGGGGTATCATTGGCAGTTATAGTTGCCGGACCGGGGGTTTTATTTTGGATGTTCATTGGATGTTTTTTAGGTATGCCTTTAAAATTTATAGAAATATCTCTTGGGTGCATGACACGAAAGTTTGACCACAAAAATATGAAAGTAATAGGTGGCCCTCAAAGATATATACAAGTCATGTTTCGGGTTATAAAAAAAAGAAGATTAGGTAGCTTTGTATCAAAATTTTTTGCAATCTGCGTCATAATATCTACATTATTTTCCCTGCAAATCAATCAAACAATAGGAATTGCAAGACACATCCTGCCATCAACAGTTCGTGGTCATGAAATTATATTTTCTATAATTTTAGCAATAATTGTAATGTTTATAATCATTAGCGGCTTTAAATCAATTACAAATATTGCAAGTAGAATAGTAAAAGTTATGTCAATACTTTATATTTCCACCTGTGCGTCAATTATATACAAATATTCAGACAATCTTATTCCAAGCTTAAATATAATTATGACTGATGCCTTTTCTTTTAAAGCAATAAGCGGTAGCTTGATATTTAGCGCTATTACCGGTATAAAGCGTACTTTTTTCTCATGCGATGTCGGGCAAGGTCTTTCATCTTTAATACATGTGAATACTATAAACAAAAATCCAATACAGGAGGGTATAATCGCCATGTCGGGATTAATATTTATAACCATGATAGCGGTGTTTTGTTCTGGCTTGGTTGTTGTTATTACCGGAACCTATCTTACAACAGAAAGCCCAATGGATGCTGTAATTTTTGCATTTAATTCAATAAACCCCATAATGAAATACTCTTTATTTGTAATAGTTCCAATGTTTGCTTTAACAACAGCTGCTGCTTGGGGTTATTTTGGGCAAAGTGCATGGAGATTTTTATTCGGAAATTCTAAGAATTCGGTAATATACTACAACATATTACTTTTTTCAGCCTATATAGTCTGTGGCTGCACCGAGGATTTTGGAACAATATTAAATTTAGCCGATATATTTAATTTTTCAATATCTATTCCAAATTTAATTGCAGTATCGATAGGTACGAAGTTTGTCTGGGCAAGATTTAAAAAAGAAATGAAAAATAAAAGATTACTAAATGCTTGATTTTTAGTATTACAGATATAAAGTAGATTCGTAGTACTTTTAACAATGAACAATACAGCGTTAGACACATATCTAATAAATTTAAATGAATATTTTAATCAAGACGGCGTAAGTGAGGTAATGATTAACAGACCAGGTGAGCTTTGGATTGAAAAGCGAGGCGATTTAATCAAATTTGATAAAGCGGAAATAGATTTTAATTACCTAAGAGGTCTTGCTAGTTTGGTTGCAAGATCTACAGAGCAAACAATAAGTGAAGAGACGCCTCTGCTTTCGGCTACCCTACCAAATGGATATCGTGTGCAAATCGTTATACCTCCAGCCTGCGAACAAGGTACAATGGGCTATGCAATAAGAAAACCATCTCCCTTAAAATGGACACTGGATGACTATGAAAAATTTGGAGCATTTAAAAATACCTATACAGCAGCAACAGAAGACCCTTCAAGCGGCATATTATCAGATCTTTTGGATAATGGAAACATAAAAGATTTTTTACACCAAAGCGTTCTTTATAAAAAAAATATCATTGTCTCCGGAGGTACATCAACCGGTAAAACAACATTTACAAATGCACTATTAAGGTCTATACCTCACCATGAAAGATTGATAACAGTAGAAGATGCACGAGAAATTGACTTAAATTCTCATCCGAATAGATTGCATTTATTGGCATCAAAAGGAGGTCAAGGTCGTTCAAAAGTTACAATTCAAGACCTTATAGAAGCTTGTTTACGTTTAAGACCTGAGCGAATAATTATCGGGGAGCTTCGTGGAGCTGAAGCATTCTCATTTTTACGTGCAATTAATACAGGTCACCCAGGCTCAATAGCAACCGTGCATGCTGATGAGCCAAAAATGGCACTTGAGCAATTAAAGCTAATGGTTATGCAAGCTGGACTTGGAATGCCACCATCAGAAATCAAGGAATATATTGCCCACGTTATTGAGGTTGTCGCACAGTTAAAAAGAGCTGATACTGGCGGTGTAAGATATATATCAGAAGTTTATTTTAAACACAGAAAAAATAAAGCCGAAAAACCTATTAGATTAGAGGAAGCGAACGAGATCATTGCCGACGCGAATAATCAAATTCAAAAGCAGCCATTAGATCACAAAGTAGATCAAAATGGCAAAAAATATAGAGTACTAAAAACCGAAAGAAATGGTAAAATTGTATTAGTAAAAAAATACATTTAGAGTAAAATGTACGTCAGCAATGAATTCAAAAATAAAACTGCTATAGAAGAAAACCCAATAGATAAAACAACGCACTGGGCAACTCCGTTGGCTCCAGATTTCGCATTATATCCAAAATAGCAAGAAATCGATGAAATAGCAAAGCCAAAGCATAAACCTTTTATTAAACCAAAATTTATACTTTGCAATGAAAATACAGCTACCATGTTAGATAAATAAGATCCAGAAGATAAATTTAAATAATATATTTATATAATATACGAACTCATCAATGCAAGGAAATCAAAAAGCAGTACCAAAAAAGGAACAGCAATTATTGATGATAATATTTGAGGAATGAAAAAGAATTTTACAGGAGAAACGAAGAGCATATTCATTGAATCAAACTGCTCAGTTGCTTTCATAGATCCAAATCTTGCTGATAAAGATGATCCTATTTTTGCAGAGAACATAAGAGCCGTCAAAACTGGAGAAAGCTCCCTGGTTACCGAAAGAGATACAACCGTTGGTATTGATAGCTCTGGATTAATAATTGAAAAACCATGATATGTCTGCATTGCTAGAACAATGCCAGTAAAATACGATGTTATTGATATGATTGATATTGAAATTATTATTGTTGTTAATAAGATTAGGAATATTTTCATAATTTATATGTACTTACCTAAAATTTTTAAGAACAAAATTTCTTTTTAGTAAACCGGTCACTACCTACTCTCCCACGACACGAAGTCTAGTACCATCGGCACAACTACGTTTCACATTGGAGTTCGGAAAGGGATCCCGTGGTTCCATAGCGTAATGATGACCGGCTTGCTAAAAAGAAGCAAACCTATAAACTGACAAACAAAACTAGTATTAAATATTATAGTTTATACTACATACAAAATCAGAATAAATAAAATCAATCGGGAATTAGTAATGGTTAGCTCAACATATTGCTATGCTTACACACCCATCCTATCAACGTAGTAGTCTTCTACGTCCCTAGTTGGGAAGACTTATCTTGTAGTTAGTTTCACGCTTATATGCTTTCAGCGTTTATCTATTCCATGCTTAGCTACCCAGCGATGCTCTTAGCAGAACAACTGGCACACCATTGGCATGTTCAACTCGGTCCTCTCGTACTAAAGTCAAATCTACTCAATCTTCCTAACGCCCACAGCAGATAGGGACCAAACTGTCTCACGACGTTTTGAACCCAACTCACGTACCACTTTACCCGGCGAACAGCCGGACCCTTGGGACGTTCTTCCGCCCCAGGATGTGATGAGTCGACATCGAGGTGCCAAACAGTGTCGTCGATTTGAGCTCTTAGACACTATCAGCCTGTTATCCCTAGAGTACCTTTTATCCGTTGAGTGATGGCCCTTCCTCTCAGAACCACCAGATCACTATATCCGACTTTCGTCCCTGCTCGACCCGCCGGTCTCACAGTCAAATTGGCTTATGCTATTACACTCTAACGGTGGCTTTATCCCACCTGAGCCAATCTTTGAACGCCTCCGTTACTTTTTGGGAGGCGACCGCCCCAGTCAAACTACCCACCATACAGTGTCTCAGATCTACTTTTTACAGATCTTGGTTAGATATCAAAAAATTAAAGAATGGTATTTCAACGATGACTCCATCTTGGCTGGCGCCAAAACTTCAAAGTCTCCCATCTATCCTACACATTAATTTTTTAACATCACTGTAAAGCTATAGTAAAGGTTCATAGGGTCTTTCCGTCTAACTGCGGGTAGACCGCATATTCACGGCCATTCCAACTTCACTGAGCATGTCCTGGAGACAGTGGAGAGATCGTTACGCCATTCATGCAGGTCGGAACTTACCCGACAAGGAATTTCGCTACCTTAGGACCGTCATAGTTACGGCCGCCGTTTACTGGGACTTCGATTCAGAGCTTGCACCCCTCCTGTTAATCTTCCAGCACCGGGCAGGCGTCAGACTCTATACTTCCCCTTATTCAGGTTTGCAGAGCCCTGTGTTTTTGGTAAACAGTCGCCACTCCCATTTCTGTGCCATCCATAGATACTTGCGTAAAGATGGACCATCTTTCTCCCGAAGTTACAGATGTAATTTGCCTAGTTCCTTCAGGACACTTATCTCAAACACCTTAGTATATTCAACTCGCCCACCTGTGTCGGTTTACGGTACGGTCTTTACGCTGGGGCTATTTCCTGGAACCGATTTGATAGCAGAGAAAATCTAATAATTCTCTACATTCATTGCAATCCGTCACTTCCCAGCAGGTTCAGGAATATTAACCTGATTTCCATCGGCTACGCCCTTGGGCTTGACCTTAGGATCCGACTAACCCTACGCTGATTTCCATAGCGCAGGAAACCTTAGGCTTACGGTGTGAAAAATTCTCGTTTTCATTATCGTTACTCATGCCAGCATCAACACTTCTGATACCTCCAGCAGCCATCCCTAGCTACCTTCAACGGCTTACAGAACGCTCCGCTACCGATTAAAATATAGATTTTAATCTCGTGTCTTCGGTGTGTAGTTTAAGCCCCGTTACATCTTCGGCGCAAGAAAGCTATTAGACTAGTGAGCTGTTACGCTATCTTTAAAAGATGGCTGCTTCTAAGCCAACTTCCTAGCTGTTTTGGCCTTCTCACTTCCTTTTCCACTTAACTACAACTTGGGGACCTTATACGACGATCTGGGTTTTTATCCCTCTTGACGATTGACGTTTTCGCCCACCGTCTGTCTGCCGTGCTCTAATTTGTCGGTATTCGGAGTTTGGTCGAGATTGGTAGGGCACTTGTCCCCCCTCACCCGCTCAGTAGCTCTACCCCCGACAAGAAACACACGACGCACTACCTATATAGTTTTCGCGGAGAACCAGCTATATCCAAGTTTGATTAGCCTTTCACCCCTATCCACAACTCATCCGATAATTTTTCAACATTAACCGGTTCGGTCCTCCAACGGGTTTTAAGCCGTCTTCAACCTGGTCATGGATAGATCACATTGGTTTCGGGTCTATTGCATCAGACTAAACGCCCATTTAAGACTCGCTTTCGCTGCGCCTACATCATAAGACTTAAGCTCGCCTAATACAATAACTCGCTGGCTCATTATGCAAAAGGTACGACGTTACCCGGGTTGCCCCAGGCTTCGACTGTTTGTAAGTATTTGGTTTCAGGATCTATTTCACTCCCCTTATCGGGGTTCTTTTCACCTTTCCCTCGCGGTACTAGTTCACTATCGGTCATTGGCTAGTATTTAGTCTTGGAGGGAGGTCCCCCCATGTTCAAACAAGGTTTCACGTGCCTCGCTCTACTCAAGAATTTGCAAACTTTCTACCCGTACGTGACTATCACACTGTGTCGTCAATTTTTCCAAATTGTTCCGGTTCTTATCTGCAAACTACTGGACTGGTCCGCATTCGCTCGTCGCTACTAACGGAATCTCGGTTGATTTCTTTTCCTCTAGGTACTTAGATATTTCAGTTCCCTAGGTTTCGCTTTGCAACCCTATGTATTCAGGTTGCAATACCTCCGGAGAGGTGGGTTTCCCCATTCGGACATTCACGGATCAAAGCTTGTTGACAACTCCCCGTAACTTTTCGCAGCCTGCCGCGTCCTTCATCGCCTGCCAATACCAAGGCATCCACCAAATACTCTTAATAATTTTATTTATACTGAGATTGTAATGCAGAATAAACTACAATACATATTTAACTCACCGTTTTGTTGTGTATAAACTAAAGTTTTAGTTCTGTTGGTTTTTACCCTTAAGATTTTATCATTTTATCAATGATAAATCATAATTTGTCAGTTTATAGTATTCACGATTTTGAGCTTATTTTCATAAACTCATAACGATTCTATTATTGTGAATATTTAATTGTCAACAAAAAAAAATATTTTTTTTTACTTCATACATCGTCATGCTTAATAAAGGCTTTTCCAAAGAGGTTTTGACATTTAAAAAATCTTTTTAAGATCAAAAAAACTGTTTTTAAAATATTAAATTTTTTAGATTTTAGCAACTCAATTGCATATTCCGAGCAGCTTGGAACAAAAATGCAAGATTTAGGCAAAAGAGGAGATATTAATTTTTGATATAATATAATGAAATAAGAAAAAATTAAACGCATAAAAATAAAAACTTGCATAATATATTTGCCATATATAGCATTATGTTGTTTTTTACTTTTCAATACAAAAAAATGAAATCTAATGTTTTACAAGCAAAAATAATATCCGTTATATTATATATATCGATATATCTATTAACACTTTTAATTTTAAACAAAAGCATATATAAAAACATCAATGTTATAAATTTATCAAAAAATGCAATCCAATTTTCCTCAACAATTGATAGCAAAAAAAAAGAATATCTAAAAATAAAAGCCAATAACTTCACTGAAAACCCAAATTTAAGCAACAAAAAATCTGACATAGAATTAAATATAACGATACCTGAAAATTCTGGATTTTCAATTGAAATGAGAAAAGCTGGATTTAACGAAGCAACCATATTAAAAATATCTCAAGCATTTGGTAAATACTATAATAATATAGGACGAGGACAAGATATACACATTAAATATGATAAATCATCAAGATATGAAATTGCAAAAAATAACAATGACATATATCCTCAAAGATATATATTCATTCAAGACTTTTTCATCAAAGATCTACAAATGAGAATTAACAAAATAGAAAAAATTATCGCCCTTTCTCAGAAACAAGACGAATCTTTTAGCTTAAACGTTAAAGATTTAGAAAGCTCAAAAAAAATTAAATCTGTTAAATTTAACATACAAAATAGCCTATATGTAGATTCTGTCAAAAATGGTGTTACTTTGATAGTAATCAAAAAAATGCTTGAACAATATGCCTACGATATAGATTTTCAAAGAGATATACATCAAAATGACAAGGTTGA
>CAMCTP010000016.1 GCA_945878495.1 Rickettsia typhi
TATAGCGATAGTCCCATTTGGCTCCCCGAGTAGGATTCGAACCTACGACCAATTGATTAACAGTCAACTGCTCTACCGCTGAGCTATCAGGGAACTCAAAGGTTAGTTTTTATGAAAGATTTTAATTGTCAATATTTTTTTTATTATGATCTAATTGTTTTTGTTGTTTTGCGTTGGAAATAAATATTTCACTCCTTTTGTAAAAGCGATTGGGAAAATGCTTATGTGGTCTTCGTCTTTGATTATTTCAATCTTTGAGGTAAATTTTTTGTTTGGTAATTTTTGATAAAATGATTCAAGATCTTTAACCATGCTATCTTTTTTAAAGAATTCCAAAGAGCCAACTGCAAAATAAGCTTTTACATTATTTTTTTTCATTTTTGATATTTTTTCAATAATACCAATTTCGTTTATTGCAGTGGGACTTAAAATCATATATTTATTAAATGCGGGAGAATTTTCTAGCATTATAAAGCTTGCAAACAACCCTCCCAATGAATGGCCGAGTAGGGCATTTTCACCAGATGTTCTGTAATTTTTGCTGATATTTGGAATGAGTTCATTTTCGATGAAAGTTTTAAATTTCTCACCTTGCCAATGATTTTCAACGAATTGATATCCATCGTCGACCCTTTCTTTCATGAAGCGATCAACATCTTTTGTTAACTCTTGGGGAATATAGTCTCTGGTACGATTTAGCGTGTAATTTTCCCAGAATATTTTTGAATTATATTGCGATAATTCTTGCCCTTTATATCCAATTCCAACAATAATCATTGGCTCAATTGTTCCAAAATTAACCATGGTATCGGTGATATTTTTCACCATAGCAAACTCAACATCACCATCCAAAATGTAAAGAACTGGATATTTTTTTCTGTAGCTATAATTTTCTTTATCATAATAACCTTCTGGTAAGCTAATATATAATTTATAATCAACGCCACTTTTTGAGGTAAGATATTTCATTTCAGTATTTGGAAGTGTAACTTGCTTTGCAAAGCAATTGAGTGAATTTATGATCAGTGCAAATGTTACGATAATTATTTTACAACGGTAGATTATCATGTTTTTTCCAAGGTAGGTCAACTTTTTTATTTTGAAGCATTTCCAGTGATCTAAAGACTCTAAATCTAGTATTATGAGGTCTGATGATTTCATCGATAAAGCCATAGCTTGCAGCTACAACTGGGTTTGTTATTTCTTCTTTGTACTGTCTTTCTCGTTCTGCAATTTTTTCTTTGTCGCCCAGTTCGCTTCTGAAAAGTATTTCCACTGCACCTTTTGGTCCCATGACGGCAATTTCAGCATTTGCCCAAGCGTAATTTACGTCGCCGGATAAATGCTTTGAATTCATCACTATATATGCCCCTCCATAGGCTTTTCTTGTGATGACAGTAATTTTTGGAACCGTTGCCTCGCCATAGGCATATAGCAATTTTGCACCATGTTTTATGATACCATTGTGCTCTTGATCGCTACCTGGTAAAAATCCAGGTACGTCAACGAAAGTTACAATTGGTATGTTAAATGCGTCACAAAATCTTACAAATCTAGCTCCTTTTCTTGATGCATTTATGTCAAGACATCCAGCTAATTCTTTTGGTTGATTTGCGACAATACCGATAGTTTTTCCCATTAATCTACCAAATCCAACCACTAAATTTTGAGCGTGATCAGCTTGAATTTCCATAAAATCTCCATTGTCAACGAATCTATTGACAAGCTCTTTTATATCGTATGGAGAATTTGGATTTTCTGGCACCAAGGTATCTAATGCGTAGTCTGTTCTATTTGGATGATCAGTTGATTCTAGCTCTGGTAATGAATTTTTTTCGTTTGAAAGTGGCAAATAAGAGAAAAGCTTTTTTACGCTCAATAGTGTTTCGATGTCATTATCGAAGGCAAAATCTGCTACGCCAGTTTTACTTGCATGAACTGAAGCGCCACCTAATTCTTCTTTTGTTATGTCTTCATATGTTACGGTTTTTACAACATCAGGTCCTGTGACAAACATATAAGATGAATTTTTTACCATAAAGGTAAAGTCTGTAAGAGCAGGGGAGTAGACTGCTCCACCGGCACAGGGTCCCATGATTACCGAAATTTGAGGTATAACCCCAGATGCAACAATGTTTCTTTGGAAAATTTCTCCATAACCAGAAAGCGATAATACGCCTTCTTGAATTCTTGCTCCACCTGAGTCATTTATTCCTATAAGAGGTATTTTATTTTTTATTGCCAAATCTTGAATCATGCATATTTTTTTTGCATTTGTTTCGCTTAAAGACCCGCCAAGTACTGTAAAATCTTGGCTATAGACATATACAGGTCTTCCGAAAATTGTACCATATCCCGTTACAACTCCATCTCCAGGTATTTTATTTTTATCAAGACCGAATGCAAGAGATCTATGCTCAACATACAAGCCTCTTTCTTCAAAAGATCCTTTATCCAGAAGTACTTCTATTCTTTCTCTTGCTGTTAATTTATGCTGTTCATGTTGTTTTGCAATTCTTGCTTCACCACCTCCAAGTTGGGCTTGTTCACGCTTTTTTATTACTTCTGCAATAGTTTTTGTGGTTGACATAGTTTTACAATTATGATAACATTGTTATATTTATGTTTTTTTATTGTCAAGAATTTCGTTTTTTGCATCATTGGCATTCAATAGAAGGGGTATTGCCAATAGTGGATTGATGAAAAATAACCCACCAGCAATAACTGCACTACTTCTATCCCCTGAAATTTCTATTGATTTTTTTGATAGTTCGCTCATTTTTCCGCTAATTTTGTAGTTCACAACTCCATATCCTCCATCTTTATTGCCAAGTGTAATCATTTTGTTTAATGCAGGTATTTTTTCAAATGTAATTAGTCTGTTTACTATATATGCCGAGTCTACCTTGCCTGAGATGTTAATTTTATCATTACC
The DNA here is from genome assembly GCA_945878495.1 of Rickettsia typhi. GTDB lineage: Bacteria > Pseudomonadota > Alphaproteobacteria > Rickettsiales > Deianiraeaceae > CAMCTP01. The sequence goes on from CAMCTP010000016.1 coordinate 2,936, forward strand.
AAAATCGTAATCTCCACTTGCTGTAAGTTTTGCATTGGTTTTTGTTGCCATGAAGTTGATCAATTTCATAGTATTTGCATTTTTGTTAATTATGAAATCGATATCAACATTGTCATATGATATATAATTGCTAAAAACAGAAGCTCCCGGTATTATTGATTTTGAAATATCCTTGTTTTTCTGTCCTTTTCCTATAATTTTAAATTTTACATCTTCTAATTTTAGATCTGTAGATATATTTTCCCCATTTTGTCTTAAATAACCATGTATTTTGTTTGAATAAAGCAAATCTGGTTCATCAAATAATCCATTCAATATTTTAGAAAACCTTACTGCATTTATATCAAAAATACCATCTTCCTTTTTTATAACTTCAAGATAAGAATTGCGATCTGCATTCGCTAAATCTATCTTTATATCGTCAATTTTGCTGTTTTTGATATCAATTTTTGCGTATGTTTTTTCTATTTTTTTGTTATATTTTGTTGTTATATTTTTTAAATCAACATATAGATTTAGATTGTCCAGAAAATGACATTTTTTTTCATTTGATTGGTTGTTGAAGGTAATTTTATTGTTTAAAATGCTTTGCAGATTTAGGTTTTCGCCAATTAAATTAATCACCAGAGGGCTTGTGCAGTTGTTATTTGGAATTGACGCAAAAAAGGACACATTTGATTGTTCTGAAATTGAATGTATTTTTAAAACCTCCTCATTACCTGATGATGCAAGGTTTATAGCTACTACAGCCTTGTCTGATTTATCAAATAAATTAACATTGATAAGCGTTGTTTTATTTATATCTATAATATTTAAAAGCCTGTATATCGATGGTTGATCATTTAGTGCATCGAGTTTTACCGGATTTTGTATTTTGCAATTTGTTTGAATTGAAGATGAATTCTTTGTCTTTACTAATTTACAAATACCGTAATTTCCTGCATTTGTTGTGATAAACTGAATGTTCGAGATTGGTACATTAGCTTTTAATGATATTTGCGTATCTTTAAATAAATTATCCATTTTATGATGAAATGGAATTTTTAACACGAAATCTGAAACCAAAACCCTAGTTGCGGAGTTATGAATATTATGTCCAAGTAATATATTTGATATACTTGGTAGGAAGCTGTATAGCTTGCTATTAACTTGATGCATCTCCTGAAGCAGAAGCTTATAATCGCTTGAGGCATTTTTTGCCGTGATATTTAGGTTTATCATGTTTTTATTTTTGTAATCGATGTCTATGTTTATTTGTTCTGCTACGATGTCTTTTTTTAATGAATCGGCTTTTTCGACATAAATTTTTAGTCTATCTTTTGTAACTGTAATTTCTGAATTTTTCGCAGTTACCCCGGGGAAGAATTTCTCAAAACTTTGATTACTAACATCTTCGACATTAAATTTTGCCGTAAAATCATAATTTTTTAATATGTTAAAATCAAATGTGGCATTCTTATTGTTCGATATATTGTTGTTTAAGAGGAATTTTTTTGTACTAGACAAGATTTTCTCAGGCCAAAAAAAAGATATAATATCGTTGGCTTTAAAGTTCTTTATTTTAAATTTTAGCTTTAATTCAGGAAAAGATGATACTTTTAGATAGCTTGGATAGGATGAAATATTTATCGCTTTTGATTTTATTATAATTGGATTTAGGATTATTGTATCATTTTTGTGTGATTTTCCAGATATGCTTATATTGTCAAATTTAAAAAATTTATTATCCGATAAGAAGTGAGAATTTTGCGATTTCACATCAAATGATTTAAGATATATTCTGCCGTTTGATAGTTCTGAATTGAGGCTGAAGTTAATGTCGTCTATTATTGGTATATTATTTTTTACTCCTTCGTTTTTTAGGATTTTAGTTAAATCTCGTGCGGCATTGTTTAGATTTGATTCTATTGATATTGATTTTATTTTTTTTGTTGCACTATTCATGCTTATGTCACAATTGAGATTAAAATTTCCATTGGTTCCAATATTCGCTTTTGAAGAAACACGAATTGTTTTTTCAAAGTATCGTGTGCGAATATTTTTAACAACGATATTACCAAGCGTGATTATTTTATGATTTGATTTTGTTATTCTTATATCGTTGATTTTTAAGTCATTTTTGATTATTTTCGATGTTATTTTCAAAATTTTCTCAGCTTTTTTTATTGCTTGTTTTGTAGTGTATTCATCTTTATTTTTGTTTTCTATTGAGCTTTTGCTTTGGAAGTTTGTATTTTTTAGCAAAACATCAAGACCATTTATTTCATAGATATTTACTGGAGATTTGAGCTTTAATATATTTATTGGATTTAAATTTAGGGTTAAATTTTTTACTTGCAAATTTTCTATAACACCAAGTTTTGATACTGAAAAATTTTCCAGTTTTATTAAATTATTATTTTCCGAAATATCAAATTTAATATCATTATTGTCAAAAATTAAATTAAATGCCTTTATGGCAAAATCTTTCTTTTTTGATTTATCGAATCCTTGAAAAAGATTGTATGCAAAAATTATAGTTATGTAGGATATAAAATATACAACAATCGCTGTTTTTATTGCTATTTTTAGTACTTTACTTATATTTTCTTGCAAATTATTATAAACAAAATATTTATTATAAACTTATTTTAACTGATGTCTGATTTTGCTAGATTTAAGATTTTCGATGTTTTGATTGTTGTATCATTTATACTATCAAGCATAGCAATGATTCTTGTATTTTTCGATGGTGACGGTGTAAAAAATGCTGACAATAGCATAAATAAGTTAGAATTAAATCAAGCTGTAGTAAATCAAGATAAAAGTCAAGAGGGTGGTGATGTGCCTGTTGATTTAAAAATTCGTAACGACATAGATTCGGAGTTTAATAAAGTTATTACAGATGAAGACCAAATTGTTGCAGTTGATTACGAAGATGTAACTGCTGCAAAAGGAGATATGAAAAATCTAATTAAAGATCTCGAGGGCATGTATAAAAAAGATTCTGGTGTAAAATCTAAAGATGATTCGTCCGATGTGAAAAAAAAAGCTAACGAAAATTCAACAAAAGATAGTCAAAAAACTATACATCAAATTCTTTTAAAATCTTTTATTGACAAGGATGATGCGATGCTTGAATTAAACAGAATAAGATTGCAGCACAGAGATATAACATCAGGAATTGAGACGTCAGTAAAAAGCTACAAACAGGATGGAAGGCAGCTTTTTGGAGTTTTTGGCAAAATAAATGGCGATATATCTGTTGCTGAGAAATATTGTGAAAAATTTGAATCAAGAGGCGTTAAATGTGTTATAGCATGAAGGCAAATATAGATCAAATGCGATTAAAAAGAGGTTTTGAAATATTGAAGGAGCTTCATAGGCTTTCGGTTGCTTTTGTTGAAAATAACTGTTTTTTAATACCATCTAAAAGTAATCTTTGTGATGTGAGTGATTTATATCAAAAATTAGAATCAGTTGATGTTACGGAAAATTCTATTGAGAGAGATTTGATTTATTCGATTGATGATTCAAGTTCGGGCGAATTTTTGTCACGAGAAGTGAGGTTTGATAGATATAATAAATTTTTATTGAATCAAGGAATGAATTCAAAGGATTTGTTAAAAATGGTATTTAAAATATCTGACGATTTTGATTTTGAATCAGTCGGTGGAAATATTGTGATTGGCGGTAAATGTGAGTTTTTAAGGAAATATGGTAACTTTATATCAAAAAAATTAACAAAAATGAACTCACGATTTGAGAAAGATTTAAAAAAAGCCGAACAAAAGAGAGGGCTTCTTATTTCTGAATCGAAGAAAATTTTTATTACCAAAGATAGAATGAATGCTGTAAATTATGCAAAAAGATTAATAAACGATGTTAAAAAAGAACAATTTATAATATAAATGGAAAGAAGCGAAATACTAAATCAGGAAGTTGGTACTAGAGATGATTTTTTAGAATTACGGCCGTCAGGATTGCGTGAATTTATTGGGCAAAAGGCATTAAAAGAAAATCTTGAGATTTTTATCCATGCCAGTAAAGTTAAGAAAATGGCTATAGATCACATACTTTTTTATGGCCCTCCAGGACTTGGAAAGACGACTCTTTCATCGATAATTTCAAAAGAAATGGGTGTGGGTTTTAGAATGATAACAGGTCCAATGTTGACGAAATCGGGTGATTTAGCAGCGATTTTAACAAATTTAAAACCGAATGATGTGTTATTTATTGACGAAATACACAGGCTAAATCCATCGGTTGAGGAGATATTGTATTCTGCGATGGAGGATTTTAGGATAGATATAATTATCGGCGAAGGTCCGGCGGCACGAACGGTAAAACTTGAATTAAAACCATTTACTCTGATCGGAGCAACTACAAAACTAGGTTCAATTTCTTCTCCTTTGCGAACCAGATTTGGAATTCCGTTGCAGTTAAATTTTTACGAAGATGATGAGTTGGTTGGAATTATTTTGAGAGATGCCGGTATCATTGGGCTGAAAATTTCCGAAGCTGGAGCTAGAATGATAGCTATAAGAGCCAGAGGAACACCGAGAATAGCGATAAGAATTTTAAAAAGAGTTCAAGATATAGCTATTTTTGAAAAAAAAGAAACTGTTGACGATGTATTCGCAAATTTTGCACTTGATAAACTTGGCGTTGATAAACTTGGGCTTGATGAAATGGACAGGAGATATTTGAGATTTATTATCGAAAATTATTCTTGCGGACCCGTTGGTATTGAGACTATCTCAGCTGGAATTGGTGACGATATTTTAAGCATATCAGATACAGTTGAGCCATATTTAATAAGAAATGGACTTATTGAAAAAACGCCGAGGGGTAGGGTGGTTACTACAAAGGCAGTAAATCATTTGCTGGTATTGTAAAATAAATCCCAATGTCTAGTTTTTAGACAAAATTTAAAAAATTTAAAACTCAACTGCAAGCCGTTAAGCATCTTGAGAAAGTTAGATGGGGTAAAAAAATTGTATGTTCATACTGTAATAGCGACAGAATTACAAAAAGAGGCAAAGAGGAAGTTCAAAAGAATAGACATCACTGCGGGGCTTGTGATAAATCATTTGCCGTTACCGTTGGCACTATATTTCACGGAACACATTTACTCTTCAAAAATGGTTATTGGCTATAGCTATAATAGGCAATGCCAAGAAAGGTATTAGTTCAAGAGAGCTTGCAAGACAACTTGATATAAGTAAAGATTCGGCTTGGAGAATGCAAATGCAAATTCGTGAGGCAATGAATGATGAGTGTCAAAAACACTTATTTACTTGAATTGCAGTAGAAGCTGATGAGTGCTATATTTGAGAAAAGAAGAAAGACGATGACGATAATTTCTTGAACGGAAGAAGAGGTAGGGCTACTGATATAAGTAAGGAGTGATGGGTTGCGTGCGTGGAGCGTAAAACTGGGGCAAAGTTAAAGCTAATACAAGATAAATTCACATTTGTTGAATTAAAAGCATTTCTTGCTCAACATATAGATTTTGACAAAGCCGTCCGGTGGAACGCCAAGTACTGGAAATTCGGAATATTACGATGGCAAAATTTTATGGTTTCAAAGTGGTGAGGTTTGTGAAAAAGATTTGTATAAATCTAAAAAAACCATTACAGAATCTGGACTTAAAAATTCCTCTGCAAAAATATTTCCAAAAAATACAGTTCTTATGGCAATGTATGGATCAACTGCGGGTCAAGTTGGCATTTTTGAGAGCTGAAGCAAGTGCAAATCAAGCAATATGTGGAATATTCCTAAATCAAGATTTTTAATTCCAGAGTTTTTATATTATTATATTTGGCAATGCAGCTTGAGGAAATTAAAATAATGAGGCTTGTGGCTGCCACAAATTTAACTCAAGGTATTATTCAAGATTTACAAATCCCACCCCCCATCTCTATATTCAACAGCAAATCGTAGACGAATTAAACGCTAAACATGAGTATATCAAATTAACAGGGCAGGTTATTGAAAAACAACAAATTGAGATGGATAAATTAATAAGCTATATATGGAGATAGGGATTTTATCTTTGTCTAAAAACTAGACATTAGGAAACAATATCTTCGCAAATATAAGTTTTACAATATGAATTTTTCAGCTTCATTTCTATCTTTTAGTAATTCTGGTACATTTTTGTAAATTGCTGCGTCATCCAATGTTATTGACTGTTTTTTTGTTTTAGTATCTTCTGAAATGCTAGGATTTTCAAAAAGTAAATCTTGAAGAGACATCTCAAGCACAGAGTGAAGTCTTCTTGCGCCTGTGTCTTCGTATTTTTGATTTGCATTAAATGCCACTTCCGATATTGCCTTTATTGCTGAATCGGTAAATTTAATTTTTACATTATCAACTTCAAGCATTTTTGTATATTGCAAAATTAGGTTATTTTGAGTATTTGTGATGATTTTGTAAAAATCGTCCTGGGTCAATCGCTTTAGCTTCGCCTGAACTGGAAATCTACCCTGAATTTCGGGTAATAAATCTTCTGGTTTATTTTCGTAAAATGCACCACATGCTATAAATAGTATGTGTCTTGTATCTATTTGACCGTATTTTGTTGATACCGATGTACCTTCTATAATTGGCAATAAATCTCTTTGAACGCCTTCCCTTGAAACCTCTCCACGACCTCCATTTGAATCTTTTGAGCTTATTATTTTATCAAATTCATCGATAAAAACAACTCCATTTTCTTGTACGGTTTTTATTGCTTTTGCTATGATTGCCTTTTCATCTATCATGTCATTTGCGTACTCTTCTGTCAATATTTCAATCGCTTCTATAGTTGTTTTTTCCACTTCCTGAAATGTTGCATTTGATCCTTTTAATATATCACTTATTGAAATAATACCAACCTGCGCAGCATTTCCCATGCTGGATGGGATGTCTATTTCTTGAAATCCAAGTCCATTTCCAATATCTTCTTTTATTTCAATTTTAACTTTTTCTTTATCAAGACCGCCGCTTTTAAAATCTTTTTTAATCGATTCTTTTTCGGCCTTGTCGCCAGTTGCTTGAAATTTGGCGTATAATTTTCGTAAAATTTCAGCCTCAGCTTTATCCCTTGCTTTTGATTGTACAGCTTTTTTTTCAATAGATTTTATCTCGTTTATAGCTTTATCGACTAAATCTCTGATTATGCTTTCTGCATCTTTTCCAACATATCCTATTTCTGTGAATTTTGTTGCTTCAACTTTAATAAATGGTGCATCGCAGATTTTTGCTGCTCTTCTGACTATTTCAGTTTTACCAACTCCAGTTGATCCTATTAAAAGTACATTTTTTGGCGTTATGTCATCCTGTAATTCTTTGTCTTTTATCATCAATCTTCTGTATCGGTTTCTAAATGCTATTGCTATCGCTTTTTTTGCCTCGATTTGACCTATTATGTATTTGTCAAGTTGTTCAACGATATTTTTTGGGCTTAGTAGCACTATTTTAAAAGATATATTTGATTATACTTTTTTAAAAATAATTTGCAATATCAATTGCATTTTATTTTACTCTTTTTATTGTAAAAGAAAAAAATATGTCTCATTTTACAGTTTTAAAATCGGAAGCGGTAGACTTTTTAAACGTAAAATCCGGAGGCGTTTATTTTGATATGACTTTTGGCGGAGGAGGGCATTCTCGTGAAATTTTATCAAGAAATCAAGATATTACATTGATTTGCATTGACAGAGATATATCTGTATATAAAAATTTTGAGCAGTTGAAAAAAGATTTTCCTGCATCAAAATTACATTTTTTAAACTCAAAATTCAGCGAAGTGGTTGAAAAAATTCGAGATATCGATTCATCAATTGTTGCCGATGGTTTTGTATTTGATTTTGGCGTTTCCTCTATGCAATTAGACAATGCGGAAAGAGGTTTTTCTTTTCAGAATGATGCACCATTATCGATGGAAATGGGTTTGTGTAAAATATCAGCTTTTGATATTGTGAATTCAATGCCTGAGGAAAAGCTGGCTAATTTAATATACGAATTTGCTGATGAAAAAAAATCACGACAAATATCTCATGCGATATGCAGGGCTAGAAAAATTGGAAAAATTAATACCACTCTTCAATTGGCGGATATCGTTAAATCAACGGTTGGAAGGTATAATGATACAATTCATCCAGCTACACGTACGTTTCAAGCTATCAGAATTGCCGTTAATGAAGAGTTGTCGGAAATTCGTAAGGCATTAGTTGATGTGCAAAAAATATCAAAAAATGGCACTAGATTGAGTTGTATATCATTTCATTCTTTGGAGGATTCAATCATAAAAGATTTTGTATTAAAAAATTCTCTTGATTACTTGAGTAAAGAAATTTTCGATCAAAACTACGGAGTCATGAAGCCAAAGATGTTCGATTTATCGGGTTTTAAATTTTTTACAAACCAGTTGCATAAAAAAACTATAGCTCCTTCTGATGAAGAAATCAAGGAAAATTATCGATCCAGAAGTGCAAAAATGAGATCATTTGAATTTCTTTCAAACTCAGACTTTAAAGATCCTCTTTAATGAATTTGGTTTTTTCTGCTTCTATTGCAGTTTTTTCAATATCGCTAATTTTTTCTATTTTTGAAAAATAACCAAGACGCTCAATTATTTCTTTGACATTCGGTCCAAGTCTACTGCCAGTGACATCGAATCGTGATTTAGCTGCCTCCCAAGATGGCTCATCTAAGCTTATTATTATTGCATATTTTGGTTTTTCAATTGGAAAAGCTGCAAAAAAAGATAATATATTTTTTTTCCTCGAATACTGACCTCGCTCATCTATTTTAATTGCTGTACCACTTTTTCCACCTATGTTATAAAAATTAGATCTTACGCTTTTTCCAGCGCCGAATTGAACAACATTTCGCATTACTTTTTTTAATTTTTTTGAAACATCTTTGTCGGTAACGTTTAATGTTTCATATTCATGGGATTTATTTTTTAAAAAAGTTAGATTTGTAAATTTTCCGTCATTCAAAAGTGAAATAAAAGCTCTAAGCATGTGAGCTTGAGTAACAGCAATGCCATGTCCGTATGAAAGAGTTACGCTTTCAACTTCTTTCCATTGTGATTGTTTTGGAAGTAATGGTTTTGCTGTTTCCGATATTTCTAGCTGCATTTTATCACCAAGACCAAGGGCATAAAAGAATTCTTTTTGTTTTTTTACACCTATGTCTAGTGCAATTTTTGCCGATCCTATATTTGATGAGTACATCGCTATTTCTTCGACCGTCATGCTATCTCGTGAGTGCTTCATATCTGTTATTGTTTTTGATTTTATCGTAAATTCTTGTGGAATTGAGTAGACTTTTGTCAGACTCATGCCTTCTTTTAAAGCAAGAGCTGTATTTATTAATTTGAATATTGAGCCAAATTCGTACACGCCTGATGTATATTTGTTGAACATATTTTTTTCGAATCCTTCTCTTGTATTTGGGTTAAAATCTGGAAGACTGGCAGATGCTATTATTTCTCCATTTTTTACATCAGCAATCATTCCAAATGCTCCAATTGCCTTTTTTGACTCAATAAGATTTGCGAGCTCTTGGTGAAGTATTCGCTGAACTTCGGTATCTACCGATAGAATTACAGAGTTATTTTCATTTGGCTCAACAATATTATCATATATAGATTTTTCTATTCCCGAGACTCCGATGCCCTTGCTGTCGCATACTCCTATTAAATGGGAAAATAAATTTGAATGTATGTAGTATCTCGCTTTTTTTTCATCAAATGCGACTCCGATAACTCCTTGTTCGATTAATCTCAGCTTTTCATCTTCCGATATATTGAAACTTGCCAAGACAAAAGAGTTTTTAATATGTTTTTTTTCTGATATTTTGTCCAATATTTTTTCTCTCCTTTGTTTTATTTTTGGTAAGATGGATATTGCTTTATCTAACTCTTCTTCTGGATTTAAAATTTCAGATGGCTTGAAGTAAAAATCGTACGAAAAAGCATTTTTTACTAATATTTTTTCATTTCTATCAAGTATTCTTATTTCTCTTTCGTATATTGTTTTCTTTATTTTATTTGGTACAACTATTAGGCTTTTTATCGTTAACGATGAAATTTTTATTATTACTATAAGCAATAAAAATGACAAAAAATATATGCAAAATCTCAACCTAGAATCAAGGTTGTTATTGAGCTGAATTATATAGCTTACAATGATTGTCTGAGTTTTTTTTATTTTATCTCTGATATTTCTGAGATGGCTTGCTGCTATTGGCTTAATGCTTTTTAGACTAAAGCATTTTTGCAACAAATTCTTCTTCATAGAAATTTATTACATCACCATCATTAAACATTAGTTTGTCTGCAAACAATATTCCACATTCATGACCCGATCCAATTTCTTTGACATTATCCTTGAACCTTTTGATATTCTTAACTGTTGTTTCTGTGATATTACCATTTAGTCTGTTGGTAATTTTTGCTATAAAGCCAATTTTAACAAGACCATTATCAACATAAGATCCTGCAACTCTGTCAATTTTTGTTTCAAATATTTGTTTTATTGTAGCTTTTCCGACAAGTTTTTCATTTCTTGTGAATCCAAGTTTCGATTCTGCAAAGACTTTTACGCTGTCAATTAAATGATAAACAACTTCATATATATTGGCTTCAATTTTCTCTCTTTGCATTACTATTTTTGCTCTATTATCAACTTTTGTGTGAAAGCCAAGTAGCATTGCGGACTTTTCTTTTGCCAAAAGAACGTCATTTTCAAGAATCAAACCAACACCCTTGGAGATAATTTTTACTCTTAATTCTGGGTGAATTACCGATTCTATCATGTCAGATATTGCCTCGAGAGAGCCGAAGGCATCCGTTTTTAATATTACATCAACATTTTGCTGATTTGATTCTTCGTTGCTTTGCAGCATTCTATCTTTTATACTAATCGTTTTCTTCTGACTATCAGCTCTTTGCTTGAATAGATCGCATATTAGTCTAGCTTCTTTTTCATCCTTGACTTGAATAGCGTATTCTCCAGCTTTTGGAGCGTTATCGAAGCCAAAAATTTCTGCTGGATATCCAGGTTTTAATGTTTTGATTCTTTCCCCAAGATCATTCAGTATGAATTTAATTTTTGCGTAGGATTCACCTGATACAAAAACATCGCCAACTGATAATTGACCGTGCTTTAGTATAACGGTTGCAATTTGACCGAGATTTTTATCGAATTTTGATTCTATTATTGATCCAAATGCAATTTCGTTTAGATTGGATGATATCTCAAGCATTTCTGCTTGTAAGCTTATCGTTTTTAATAAATCGTCTACGCCTTGACCAGTTTTTGCAGATACCGGAACGCATATTACATCTCCACCAAGTTCTTCTGGAAGGACATCATACCTTAATAAATCTTGCTTTACTTTCTCGATATTTGAGCCGTCTTTGTCTATTTTATTTATCGCCACTATCATCGGAGTGTTTGCTTGTTTGATATATTTTATAGCCTCTATAGTTTGGTCCTGAACTCCATCATCAGCAGATACTATAAGTATTGCGATATCTGTAAAATTAGCGCCTCTGGATCTCATTTTTGCAAATGCGGCATGACCCGGTGTATCAAGAAAAGCTATATCTCCTATTGATGATTTTACGCTATAAGCACCGATGTGTTGGGTTATACCTCCAGATTCTTTCGCTACAACATTTTTCTTTCTAATGTAGTCAAGAAGTGAAGTTTTGCCGTGGTCGACATGCCCCATGATCGCCACTATTGGAGGTCTCACAGCTGAGCCCGATATTGATCTAGCTTTATATTCCAGTTTCTCAAGTTCGTTTGATGCATCAATTCTTATTACTTTATGACCCATTGACTCAGCTATTAATTGAGCAGTATCTTGATCTAGCGTTGAGTTGATAGTTGCGGATATACCTTCCTGCATTAATTTTTTTATTACATCACCGGATTTTTCTGATATTTTGTCTGCCAATTCTTTTACTGACAATTTTGACGATATTTCAACTTCTCTATAGACCTCACCGTATCTTCCAGGGTTTCTTTTGCTGGATCTTTTTGGCATAAATAGGCCCTTTGGAGTAACTTTTTCTGTTACAAAGTTTAATGATTTTCCGAAGAATTTTTCTTCATCTGTTACAAGATCTTGTTCCGTGATATGAAAGTCCGCATTTGCATTTTGATCACCTTTTTCAAACTGAAGAATTGATTCATCGACATCGTCAAACTCATCGTCATTTTGTGAAATTTTTGCAGCTGCTCTTCTTTTTGCAGCCGCCGCATCAGATTCATCATCGTATTTTTTCGCTTTTACAGATTGTATTGATTTTTTTGGCTTTGTATCTTTTATCTGAGGTCTTGAGTCAATTTGAAAATTGTTTTGACCAAAGGTTCTTGGTGGATATTTTCTTGGTTCTTGATTTGATGAAGTTGACTTTGCACTATCTTTTGTTTGATTTATTGGCTGTTGTTTTGCTTCTATTGTTTGTTTTACGATTTTTTCTTGCACAGGATTCATATTCATCATGTCTCGATGTCTATTCATGAAGGTTGCATGTTTTTCCATATTGCTGTTTAGCCTTTGTTTTTCAGTTATAGCACTATTGCCTTGTGGCTCGTTTTTTTCTGGAGTTTTAACCTCTTGTTTTTCATTGTTGGTATTTTCCTTATTTAGCGATACCGCTTCGGTTTTTTCTTCAACTTTTGGTTGTTGATTTAAGTTTGCTATTTTGTTTGAATTATTATTAAATACGTCATCCTGATTTTTTCTTGGAATGGATATAGTTGCTTTCTCTGTATTCGTGCTTTTTTGTGATGGCATTGCAATGATTTTTGGCATGCTTATTTTTGCTTTATTTATAGCCTCAGATATGCTTTTTCCGCTTAAATTTAGGGTTATTTTTCCACCAAGCGTTATTTTTTTTTCTGCATCATCACTCATTTAGCAAATTCAATATTGATATTATCTATGTCCCGAGAAATAAAAAGCAAGTAATATTTAATATCCTATTTATATTCACAAATTTTTCGTAAATATTCTATATAGGATGATTTTGATTTATTTAAGCTTAGCCATGAGCTTATTTCTTCTTTTGAAGAGTAGCCTTTTTTTATTGCTATTTCTTCTAAACATGCAATTTTTATCCCTTGCATTGTTTCTATTTGTTTGATCAAATTTGATGATTCAACCAATGAATCAGATGTTCCGCAATCAAGCCAAATAGCGCTTCTGCCGAAAGTTTTTAATTTCAACTCTTTGTTTTTGAGGTATATATTGTTAATATCTCCAATCTCAAGTTCGCCTCTTGCTGAAGGTTGTAGTTTTTTTGCGTAATCAAAAACTCTTTCATCGTAAAAATACAATCCTGGAACGGCTAGATTTGATTTTGGATTTTTTGGTTTTTCTTCTATTGATAAAACAAAGCCATTTTCATCAACCTCTGCAACACCAAATCTCTCAGGATCTTTTACATTGTATCCAAATATTACCGCACCTTTATCAAGGTTTAAGCAGTCTTCAAAAAAAAGTTCATATCTTGGTATATAGAATACATTATCCCCAAGCATTAAGCAAATTTTTTCTCCGGCAAAATGTTTTTCAGATAAAAGAAATGCGTCAGGTATCCCTTTTGGTTGGTCTTGAATTTCGTATATTATGTTTATTCCAAGCCTTGATCCATCTCCAAGCAGAGCTTCGTAAAATGGCATGTCATGAGCTGTGCATATAAAGCATATATCTTTGATTCCAAAAAGCATCATTAGCGAAAGTGGATAGTATATCATTGGCTTGTCGTATATTGGCAATAAATGTTTTGAAAATGCCGATGTCATTGGAAAAAGTCTCGTTCCAGTACCTCCTGCTAGTATGATTCCTTTCATTTGAAAAAAAGATTTGATTTTTAGTTATTTTAACATTAATATTATTTATAGTCAAGTGTAAAAACTAAATGAAAAACATCTTTTTTATTGCTGGAGAACCTTCTGGAGATTTAATTTGCTCGAAAATTTTAAGTCATTACATTTTAAACTCTGATAATATTGGAATTCATGGGCTGTTTGGTGAAAGGACAAAATCTCTTGGATTTAAGAGTATTTTTGATATGTCTGACATTTCCGTGATGGGTTTTGTTGAAATTTTACCGAAAATTTTTAAGATAATAAAAAGAATAAACCAAACTGTTCAGGAAATTGAAAAATTATCACCAAATGTAGTTGCTACAATAGACTCCCCAGGATTTTCAAAAGCAGTGGTAAAAAAACTGAGGAAAAGAGGTGTTTATAGTGGTAAAATAATTCACATTGTGGCTCCATCTGTTTGGGCATACAAAGAGAAAAGAGCAAAAAAAATGTCAGAATTGTATCATG
>CAMCTP010000017.1 GCA_945878495.1 Rickettsia typhi
TACATCTATAAATTGTATGTCTTCCGAAGATATATTTATAAAGTCACCGTTCGACCTTGCGGCAACTATTTCATCAGTTATTTCAAGTTTTTCCATGTAGCTCTGATTATAGCTACATATCAAACTGTGAGATTCTTTCGTTGCATCAAGATATATTATCTCGTCTGTAATTTTCTTAGATTTTACAACTCTATAAGGAGTTTCTATGAAACCATGTTGATTTATCCTTGCAAAACAAGCTAAATTACTTATCAGACCAATGTTTTGACTATCCGGAGTCTCGACAATACATATACGACCATAGTGTGTAGGATGAACGTCTCTAACCTCTATTCCAACCCTATCTCTCTCAACACCACCAGGTCCAAGTGCCGATAGTCTTCTTGTGTGACTAAGCTCAGAAAGAGGGTTTGTTTGATCTATCAGCTGAGAAAGCTGAGATGTTAGCATGAAATCTTTTATTGATTTTGATATTTGATTTTGCGTAAATATTTGCGAGGCAATTAACCCAACGCCACTTTGTGCATTAGACATTCTATCCACGGATATCTTGACAACATTTTTCATTGCACTAGATACTATGTTTCCTATTAATTCATCAGCGGTTCTTACCCTTCTATTACTAAGGTGATCAATGTCCTGAATTTCTATTGATGGATTCTTTTTTAGATAAAAAATATGCTTCAATATTGCAAATACGTCGCTCTCAGTTATAGAATTTGACTTTTCATCAGTTCCAAGAATTGAATTTATTTTATATCTACCAACGCTAGATAAATTACATCTAGAGCCATCAAATATAAAGGATCTTATACTTTGAACAGCAGATTCATTCATGATGCTTATTATCATCTCACTGCGTCTCATCATTTTTAGGAGATTTAATGCATCAGATTCGTGATCTTGACCATAAAATTCTAGACATTTTATAATCGAATCAGAAAAATCAGAAGACAATATGTTTATTAATTTTGGTATTTGTTGTTCAGCTTTAATAAGATCTTTTAGTAAATCGGAAGATATCGAAGATCCAGCGCTAATATCATTTATACTATCAAATAAAAATATATTACCGTTCAACTCATCAACTTTTAGAAGCACTTCATCTTTTGATACATCAATTGATCTTTTGTGGGTAATTATTTCTCCAGCTTTTATGATAACATTTTTATTTTTATCATATATATTAAAAGAGAACCTTGAGCCCTTTATAGCATTTTGATCTATATTTTTGCATTGAATAAAAAACTGATCAGAGTCTTCCAATACGTTAAATTCCATTTCCTGGTAGAAATGACTCAATAATTTTTCTTTAGATATTCCAATTGCGCTAAAAAAAGACCCAAGTGATATTTTTCTTTTTTTATCTAAAATTACAAACATGTCTTCTTTTGATATACCAACTTCAAAGTCTATCCACGTACCGTTGTAAGGTATAATGCTTGCCCTATGCTTTACAGAGCTACCATGACCATCTCTTGTAAATATTAACCCTGGAGATCTGTGTATTTGCGATACAACAACCCTTTCAACTCCATTCATAATAAATTTCCCATTGCTATTAATTAACGGTATTTCAAATAAATCTACATCTTGATCAGATACTGATAGTATAGTTTTTACACCATTTTCATCTCTTGCATAAGATTTGATACGCAATCTTACCTGAACCACAGAGGAATAAGTCAGACCAAGTCTTAGGCAATCATTTTCTGCAAGATTTCTAAGTTGCTTTATTGAAACATCCAGTAGTTCTATTTCAAAATTTCCAAACAAATCAGATATAGGAAAAAATGATTTTACAATAGAAAATAGTGAATTTTCATCTCTTGAAAATAAGAAATTTTTGTATGCGGATACCTGAAAACCAAAAACATCTGATATCAAAGACATCATTTTTTGAGGATAGACAGATACGGAAGATCTAAGATTTGATTTTACAATTCTCATATTAAACAAAATAAAAAGCTAAAAAATCGCCAGACTGTTAGTTACGCCTGGCGATATAAGTTTGTAACATAGAGATGTCTTGATTTGTGCGGAAATAATGCAGAAATTTTCAATAAAATATTATTTTATCTCAACCTTTGCACCAGCAGCCTCTATTTTAGACTTAATGTCTTCAGATTCTTGTTTTGATATTCCAGTTTTTATCTCTTTTGGAGCGGAATCAACAAGAGCCTTAGCCTCAGCAAGACCTAATCCAGTAATAGCTCTAACTTCTTTAATAACATTTATCTTTGATGAACCTGCATCTAATAGAATAATGTCAAAAGAAGTTTTTTCAGCAGCAGCGGAAGATGATTCGGATGAAGAAGAAGCAACCTGCTGAGAAGCTGCAGTAACACCCCACTCAGATTCAAGATGTTTTACAAGAGCAAGAATATCTTGCACAGACATTGAAGATAGCTTTGATGCCACATCTTGTATATTTTCAGACATAAAAATAAAATAAAAAAAACAGAATTAAGAACGAGAATTTACATAAGACTCTAGAACGGAAATCATTTTTGATGGAGATGATTGTAAAAGAGATAAAAGTGAAGATTTTAACGACATAAAAGATTTATGATTTAAAGCCACGTTAAAAAGCTCAGAATCAAGAATTCCTTCTTTTGAAAAGAAAAAAGAAAATGTAAGAACTTGTTTTAAGCTTGAGTTACCAAGTAAGTTAGAAACTTCAATCAAATTATTTGTTGATATCACAAGAGACTGACCAGAAACAATTTTGTTAATTTCTGCAGAAATATTGCTCAATTTATTTGATATGGCAAATTTTAAGCATGAATTTTTTACAACTCTCATTTTTGATGAAATTTTTTCACCAGAAACTTCTTGTCTTACTTTTGATAGTAGATCTGTCGATACCCCAGAGTATCCAAAAACCAAAAAATAAGAATTTGAGTCTATATCATTTGATATATATTGGATAGATTTTTCTTTTTTTATTCTTAATGGCGACATGTTGAAAATACAAATTAACTAATAAGAACCGATGACCCCATCATTGAAGATGACAATCTAATAGATTTTATTAAATTTCCAGAAAATGATTGAGGCTTCAATTGATTTAAACAAGATATTGCATACTCTATATTAGCTTCAATTTGAGATTCATCACCAAGTATTTTGCCAACAGGTATTTTAGCAAAACCAAATTTATCACTTTTAATTTGAATTAATTTTTGAGACACATCATTCAAATTCGCAATCATAATTGATTCATCTTTGAATACGGTTCCATATTTTACATTTGGCATTATGCCCCTGATTCCAAGGTTTTTTGCTGCACCAGAAGATGCAACGTCTCTCATAGATCCTTCAGTTGCGATACATAGATTATAATTCTTAACATTCAATGAACCAGATGATATTTCTTTTAATGATGATCTATCTATAAAATCAATGTCAACACCTTCAATTTTTTGTTGATTTTCAAAAGATCCAATTGCTAGTATTCTTCTTTTTACTCCAGATGGAAATGGAAATGTCGCAGATCCCCTAATTATTTGGTCAGATCTTTTTCCATCAATTCCAAGTTTAACTTCCATCGATATTGTTTCATTAAATTTTGCAGCAAAGCCAGAAGACGCATACTCTTTTATAAGAGAAACTGCATCTTTAGCGGTCAAAGATTCTTTGGATTTAAACAAAAGTGCTGCAGATTTTAATCTTTTCGGTATTTTTTTCATAAATATAATCAATTAACAACAGATATACCAATTGATCTAGCTGTCCCAGATAAACTTCTAACGGCAGATTCAATAGATGCGGCATTCATATCAACCATTTTTATTTTTGCTATTTCTTCAAGTTTAGATTTTGTTATTGTCGAAACTATTAACTTTCCAGGCTCTTTTGATCCGCTTTTTATCGCAATTGAATTTTTAATCAGGTCAGATGATGTTGGCTGAGCACAAACTTTAAATGTAAAAGTTTTGTCTTTTTTATTAACGTATATATATACTATTCTAGGAAGATCTTTCATGTCAAAATCTTTAGTTTCATCATTAAAAGCTTTACAAAAATTCATTATATTTAAACCCCTTGCACCAAGAATTGAACCAACAGGAGGTGCTGGATTAGCCTTTCCAGGCAATAGTCTCATTTTTACCACATCTGATTTTTGAACACCCAAAGAAGACATTTGTACAACAAAGATAATGTTCTATAAACGCTGTTATTTTTAATTGCAAGTGTTTTTTTAATTTTTAGAAATTTTTTTTAATCTTTTCCAAAGTTACAGCAAATATCTGACGCACACGCTCTTTTGATACTCCGTTTTGCATTGAAATTTCATCAAGAGTTTGCTCGTCATACACTCTGCTGATAAAAATATCTCTTTCCCTTTGTGGAAGATTATTGACAATCATTTTTATTTTACTTGAAACCATTTCATTGTCCAGTTCATCAATAAAAGATACTCCGGCTCTGTCAGCCACAGATTCTATGCCATCGGAATAACTATTTTCAGATGCATTATTGTCATATTTTTTTGATACATCAATTAGATTATTCGAAAAATTCCACAAATTTTTAATATATTTTTCTATTGCAGCTTTTATCCACCAAATAGCATATGTAACAAATCTATAACCTTTTTTATAATCAAATTTATCAGCTGCATGCATTAATGCATAATTACCCTCGGAAATTAAATCTCCAATATCAACTTTTGTTTTTCTAGATAGCTTTGCAGCAATACTAACAACAACTCTCAAATGAGATAATACAATTTTATGACAAGAATCTTTGTTTCCATTTTCCTTATAATCTTTTGCTAAATTGTACTCCTCATCACTTGACAACAATGGTATTGAATTTACATAACTAATGTAAGAAGACAGAGATCCAGAATGGTCTAATGCTAAATCAACACTTTTGAATGATTCGATTTTATTGTTAATTTTTTGCAATTTAAATGACATAAAAAAACAAAAATTATAATATATATAACTCAAAAAACATCTTTGTCAAGCTTTAGCTGTAAATTATTTTTTAATTACTCTAATTTTTTCACCAATATAAACCTGATCAGGCCTCTGAAGTTTATTTTCACCGGAAACAGCCTCCATCCATTGCGAACACCAACCAACAACTCTAGACAAAGCAAAAATACAAGTAAAAGCATTTGCCGGTATACCAAGCTTGCTATATATAATACCGGAATAAAAATCCACATTAGGGAATAATTTTCTTGATGCAAAATATTCATCTGCAAGAGCAATTCTCTCAATTTCATTTGCAACAGATCCTCTAAAATCAGACTCAACATCCAATTTCATATCATGCATTACGTAATCTGCATATCCTTTTAAAACCTTTGCCCTTGGATCATAATTCTTATAAATCCTGTGTCCAAAGCCCATCAATCTAATGCCGTCAACTTTATTTTTTACATTTTCAATAAAAGGAGCTACATTGTCGACCGAACCAATAGAGTCTATCATTTTCAACACTGCCTCATTCGCCCCTCCGTGAAGCACACCCCAAAGAGAAGAAATTGCACCACAAATTCCACCAAACAAATCACAGCCAGTTGAGCAAATCATTCTCATAGTTGAAGTTGAAGCATTTTGTCCATGATCGATATGTAACGATAGAATCTTATCAAAACATTCAATTGCCGATTTATCTCCGGAAATTTCGCTACTCATAACCATATTGGCGAATAATTGCGAATATGATAATTTCGAAAAATCAGGTGTAAACTCTTTTCCCGTAATTTTGCATATACAAATTGCAACGGCATAAAGCATACTTTTTATCGCATATAATGCTTTTTCTTTATTGCTAGGAAATTTTTTAGTTGAAGCACTTGTTGTAACGCCAGAGAAAATAGCCAACAAAATACTCATTGGATGAGAATTTTTTTCAACTATATTTGCAATTTTTAACATTCCGTCAATATCAATATCAACTCCATGAAACTCATTCTCAAAATTGCCCTGCTCTGATTCATTTACTGCAAAATCTTCATTTAAAATCATGTACATCGTCTCCATAAAGGTTTTATTTGTCAAAATGTCCTCAATTTTATAACCTCTATGAACCAAAACACCCGCATCACCATCAATATATGTTATCTTTGATCTGCACGATGCTGTATTAACAAAACCCTCATCAATAAATATCTTGTTATATTTTTTTAATAACTCCGATGCTTCAAAACCATCCAATCCTATCGTAGCTTTTGCAACCTTACATTCAACTCCGTCAATAATAAATTTTCTCATAAATTACAAAATCAAACCAACAACAAATTATATATACGCTTTTTTCCTATTTTCAACAAAAATTTTCCTTTTTTTATCTGCCAAGACTCTGCAATCTTTTCGCCATCAATTGAAACCCCACCATTTTGTATCATTTTTTTACATTCGCCTCTTGATTGAAATAGCTCAAGATAAAGTAATATTGAAACTATATCATAATTTCCAGATATCTCAAAGCTCAAATCCTGAGTAGCTACTCTGTTTTCAAATTCCATAACCGCCCTATTTCTAGCTGAATCTGCCGAATCAATACCATGCGTTATTTTTGTAATTTCATGTGATAATATCTTTTTTTGCTCATTTATTTCCATTTCTGAAATCTTTTTTACTGCATCAATTGGAAAATCTGTAAATAATAATAAAAACTTCTCAACGTCAGCATCCGCTGTATTTCTAAAATATTGATAAAAATCAAATTCCGACATCTTATCTTCATTTATCCATACAGCCCCACTCTCACTTTTGCCCATTTTTTTCCCATCGCTTCTTGTTATTAAATTTAACGTCAAGCCAAATAAATCAGGCTTTTTTTCACATTTTCTGCCAATTAAATCAATACCTTGAACAATATTTCCCCATTGCTCAGATCCGCCAATCTGCATATTACAGCCATATTCTCGGTTTAAATGATAAAAATCATAGCCCTGAAGAAGCATATAGCTAAACTCCAAAAAACTCATATGACCATTGTTTTCAAGTCTTGTTTTTACGCTATCCATGGTTAACATTTTATTAACGCTAAAATGTACGCCAACATCTCTCAAAAATTCAATATATGAGAAACGACCAATCCAGTCCAAATTATCGACAAAAATCAAATTTTCATCCTGATTTATAAACTTTGAAATTGACTTCATGATACCAATTTTATTACTATTAATATCAGCTTCAGTCTGCATTTTACGAGACTCATCTCGCCCAGATGGATCCCCTATTCTAGTTGTCGCTCCACCAAAAAGTACGATCACCCTATGACCGAATTTGTGAAACATTGAAAGTGTTTTTATCGGTAAAATATGTCCGGCATGCAAACTATCAGCCGTACAATCAAAACCGCCATAGACACAAATTTTTTCTCCCGCCATAAGTTTTTGATCCAATAGATCAGGGTTGATTATATCTTTAATCACCCCCCTCTCATCTAACTCATTTAACAATTCGCTTTTAAATTTCATAAATAAAATAATACTAACCAGATTTTTTATTTCTAAACCTTTCTGCCCCACCAACAGAGTTTCTCTGGTCCGTTCGTGATATGGCTAACTCATTTTCATCAATATTTTTTGTAATCACAGATCCTGCGGCAATTATACTTTTAGAACCTATTGTTAAAGGTGAAATTATTGAAGAATTCACGCCAACGATAACCCAATCGCCAATTACGCTTCTATATTTTTTAAATCCATCGTAATTAGCAACAACAGATCCGGCGCCAAAATTAACACCAACCCCGATATCAACATCTCCAATATAAGCCAAATGCTTTGCCTTGGATTTTTTTCCAATTTTTGATCCCTTTACTTCAACAAAATTTCCAATCACAACAGAATCTTCAATTTTAGAATTTCCTCTCAATCTTGCAAAAGGACCAATTGAGCAATTTTCACCGATTACAACATTTCCTAAATAGGAATTTGCCAATATTTTTGAGCCCGATTTAATAGAAACACCTTGCCCAAAAAAAACAAAAGGCTCAATTTCAACATCATTACTTATAACCGTATCATGCGAAAAAAATACAGTCTTCGGATCCCGCATAGTCACTCCTTCGTTCATAAATCTATCTCTTTGACTATCCTGAAATGCACTCTCTGCCATGGCAAGATCTGACCTTGAATTCACTCCCATTACCTCAGATTCATCGCATTTAACAAAGCTAATAATTTTATTCGAGTTTTTTAGTATTTTAACAAGATCCGTTAAATAATACTCACAAGCGGCATTTTTATTGTCGATTTTATCAATATTATCAAGTAATATAGATGTTTTTATTGCTACAATTCCTGAGTTGCATAAATCTATTTCTCTTATAGAATCGCTTGCATCCTTAAACTCAACTATATCAATTAGCTGGTCTTGGTTAATAATAAATCTACCATATTTATTTGAAATATCTGAAGTTTTAAAGCCAAGAAAAACACAATCGCAAGACTGTAATTTGGATATCATATTTTGAATTGTTTCACTTTTTACAAACGGTGTATCACCATAATTTATAATTACTATATCAGATTTTTCATCAATTAAATCTCGGCAAATCTTAACAGCATGACCGGTTCCAAGTTTCTCATTTTGAATTACAATACTAAAACGATCATTTAAACTTGAATCTTTTACTATTAAATCTTCCGATGCAACTAAAATTTTCTTCTCAACATTCAGCCCATCAAAACATCTAACGCTCCAATTCAAAAGAGTCATTCCTGCTATTTTATGCAGCGGTTTTGGAGTTGAAGACTTCATTCTTGTGCCATTTCCAGCGGCTAATGTTATAGTAAAAATTTTCATACTAGTTTTTTATAAAAAGATAATACATGTTTTTGTTAAACTCAATATCTAGGTTATATTTTGTAATCTTTTCCATGATATTTTTACCATCGCCGAAAAGTTTAATAACAGCTAAACCATTTTTAATAGCTAACATTTTATACCTAATACCGGAATATTTTAGCAAATCCTCAACGTCAGAAACATCCGAGACATCGTTAAACTTAAAATTAGTTATCATGGTAAATATTGGGTATCCTTTTTCGTTAAAACCTTTTAAAAAAAGCTCTCTCATTTTTAACTTTTTTAGTAAATCAAATCTATCGGCATTAAAATAAAGGGTAAAGTTTCCCAAATAATCATTTCCATCGAAATACTCCTGAACAATCTCAAAAGATTCCAAACAATCGAATGCATCTGCCATTGTAAAATCCAAATCACCGGAACTGGAATCTAAAACTAAATTTGAAAAACCAAGATCGAGAGCATTTCTAAAAGATATCGTTTTTGACTCCTTGGCTCCATCTCCGGTATTTTCAAAAATAAATAAATTATCAACCACATAAAGGGTTTCTTGCCTATAAACATTTGGTCTTTTTGCGGTTATATCAATAGGAATTTTTTTAAATATCTCCGAATCTGGCGGCTTAACTCTAATTATATATTCCTTGTAGATTTTTTTATTATTAACAACTTTTGATGCTGTTTTTTTTTGAACTTCTTTGCCACTATCGGTGCCATCTTTTTTGTCATTTTTATGCGCAAAAATCTTTGAAAAACTTCCGGATATTTTAGCAAAACTGTCCTTTAATCCCTCGCCAAAGCACAATGCATTATCTACAAAAATAGCATTTGCTAAAAACAAGACAGTTAATGTTATGAAAAATTTGTTAAAAACTTTACATAAAAAACATATAACTTAATAAATAACTTGTTTTTTAATAAACAAGAAAAATTATATACAAAAAGATTAGAAAATGAACATAATAAAAATTATTGCAATTACAGCCTTAACCTTTATTATATCATGCTCGAGT
The DNA here is from genome assembly GCA_945878495.1 of Rickettsia typhi. GTDB lineage: Bacteria > Pseudomonadota > Alphaproteobacteria > Rickettsiales > Deianiraeaceae > CAMCTP01. The sequence goes on from CAMCTP010000017.1 coordinate 9,800, forward strand.
TCAAAAGAATCAGCAATTGAAAAAGCTCAAAATGCAAGTCAAAAATACTTTAAAGCAATGAGGTATTTTGATCAGCAAAACTACACAACATCACTTAGAATGTTCGAAGAATTTAGCAAAGAATATCCATTAAACAAACTACATAAAAGCTCACTTCAAATGGAGATAATGCTAAACATAGTAGTGAAAAAATATTCAACCGTTGACTACCTAGCAGGTCTATATAAACAATCATATATATTTGACAAAGAAGGTGTTGAATATGCGGATTATGCGGCAATTATCGCTAAAGTAAAAAACCTCAAAAATATAGATGTCTCGGAAACTGATGCTATAAAAACTGATGAGAAAATTAAAACCTTTATATCAATCTATCCCAACAGCCGATACATTGCAACACTGGAGTCAAATGAGAAAAAAAATAATAAACTAATTTGCGAGTCGGGTATGAAAATAGCGCAAAGATACTGTACAATGAATCATTTTCTTGCAGCGATATCTAAATATAAATCAATCTTAAATCAATGCACCAAATACTCACAAAAAGAATCAAAATTTGTCGAAAATGAATTACTAAACATCAAAACATCAATTATCGAAGGAAAATATCCTGAGTGCAATAAAATTTCTTGATTTTAAAAAAAAAAAAATCAGCATATTTATTGATATCAATAAAAAAATGTCAAATAACAAAATAAACATTATACTTGGCAATGGTCAGCTTGGGTCGGAATTGATAAATAAATTACCAAATGCTATACAATTGACAAGGACGGATTTGGATTTGTCAGATTCAAATCTTGAATACAATCTTGCAAAAAATCTAGAAAATATTGACATCGAAACAATCATAAATACAACCGCATACACAAATGTAGACAAGGCGGAACAAGAAATAGACCTTGCAATGCAAATAAATGCAAATGCGGTAAAAATTATCGCCAAATACTGCCAATTACGGCAAATTAAATTAATACATTACTCCACAGATTTCGTATTCGATGGTAAAAAAGTCGATCCATATATAGAAAATGATCCATCAAACCCAATCCAGCACTATGGAAAAACAAAACTTATTGGCGAAGATTTCGCACTTGAATACAACGATAAAACAATTATACCAAGAATATCTTGGGTATATAACATGTCATTCGAGAATAACTTCATCAAAAAAATTCTCAATGCAGCTCTTAAAAGAAGCGAATTAAGTATAGTAAATGATCAACTTGGCGGAACTACAAGCGTAGCAGATCTAGCAAATGCAACAAATGAAGTGTTAAAAAAGCTAGATTCAGAATTTAAGAACTGGGGGATTTATCATCTTGCAACCAAAAATTTCGCAAATAGATTTGAAGTTACAGAATTTGCAATCGATTATGCATCAAAATTCCTGCCAAAGTTAAAAAACGTAAAATTAACTCAAATCAAAACAACCACCACAAATGGCACAGCAGAAAGACCAAAAAATTCAATGCTAAACTCTGATAAATTTAGCAAAATATTCAACCATGAAATTCCTTGTTGGAAAAATTCACTAAAAACTCAAATTGAAGATTTTTATACCAAATAATGAAATTAATGCAACTAATCATAATAAGCATTATTTTATTACTCAGCTTAAATAAAGCAACTGCAATTACTGTCGACCCTCAGTCATACGGCTCTGAGAAACGAATAAAATACTGGCGATATCAACCTAATGCGGTCTTCAAGCATACTGGATTCCTCCATTTTCCATCATATATTCAATTCGAAGCAGGAGAAATACCTCAAAGTATATCAACAGGATCTCAAAAACGTAAAATAAAAACCAAAGATGAAACTGGAAAAGATGTAATAAAATATATAGAAGACGGTGATCAAAAATGGCTCTTTGAAATCAAGGGCGAAAAACTATTTTTAAAACCAATAGACGAAAATGCCGATACAATAGCAATAGTTATAACAAATAAGCGAACATATTTTTTTGAGCTCCACGTTGGCGTTGCAAGTAGTCCATTCGATACAAGAATACCGCTTGGAATAAATTTTCAATACCCGCAAGATTACCAAGCTGAAGGTTCAGAGGGACAAGGAGAGACAACCGTTATAGAATATGCAAAAAAGAAAGATCCAAAAGAAAACAAAGAGTTATCCGCTCCAGATTTAACCAAGCCTCAGAATTATAATTTCAACTACACAATATCTGGAAATGACAATATATCTCCAATAAAAATCTTTGACGATGGTCAATTTACCTATCTTGAGTTTAGAGATAAAAATGCTACACTTCCAGCAGTTTTTGGCGTTGACTCAAACGGCTATGAGTTCCTATTAAATTTTAGAGTCATAGGAGATTACATAATAATAGAGTCAATGTCCCAAATTATGACCCTAAGGTACGGATCTGACATGGTTTGCATCTTTAACGAAGCAATGAAAAGCGAAGCATCAATAGGTGTGAAAAAATCACTCAATAAGAAGTAAAGAATCACGCAATGGATGTTTATTTGTAAAATTTCAAAAAAACTTTTTTTAACTCATCGAAAACAATATCTGGATTATTATTTCCATCTATTCTTTTAAAATAATCAAATCTCTCAGAGCACAAATCATAGCATTCTCTTATTTTTTGAACCGTTGAAATTTCAAACTTGTCAAAAGCGCTTAAAACTTGCCTATTTTTCATTCTTTGACTTGCGACAGATGGATCTGCATCAATGAAAAAAGTTAAATCAGGATGAAAACTATCAAAATCACGATTATGAGTGTCAACAATATCATCAAAAGAATTATTTTTTAAAAAACCCTGATAAGCACAGGTTGAATGAAAAAATCTATCGCATAAAACAATAAATCCACTATCAAGATATGATTTTACGATTTTTAAATGCTCAAAACGAACAACGTTTATTAATTTTATTTGAGATTCTAAATCTAAATTCTCATTTATAATGACCGAAAAAATCTCTCTTTCCCACCGAGATTGGGAAAATTTTGACTCAGAAGTTTTGTGAACTTTTATCTGATTATTCAATAGATATGCGTACAATTTATTCAATTGCAATGTTTTTCCGCTACCATCAATTCCCTCAAAAGTTATAAACATAAATGTGAAATTAATAAATTATTATACATTAATAAAAAATATTTTATTTTTTTCAAGTAAAATCTTGACAAATATTTTTTTACAGTCAGGAATCTCTGAAATGTCTATGTTTTTAGCAATTTAATGATTAAAAGTAATGATTCTTATAGCAGAAAATACTGCGTTGAAATCTGGGGAGATGCAAAAGATAAATCTTTCAAAAAAAGACCATATAAAAAAGGTCAACACGGAAGGACAGCTATGTCTAAAAATACTCCAGATGCAAAGGCAAGAAAGCATGCTCAGATATTAAAAATCCATTACGGTCTTTCAGAAAAAGACTTCAGAATCTTGATGTCAAAAGCTAAAAATATGAAAGGAAACATTATAGATAACATTGCTGTTCTTTTGGAATCTTGCCCAATGATTATAGCATACAGGGCAAAATTGTCTCCAACTATGTTCTCAGCTAGACAAATGGTTTCCCATAGAAACGTTCTATTAAATGGTAAAAAATGTTTTAGGAAAGAAACAGTAAAAGCTGGTGATGTAATTTCTATTCCGGAAAAGATAAAATCTAGTCAGCATTTTATAAATTCCATTGCAAACCTAGAAAGACCTATACCAGATTACATATCATCTGATACAGAATTAAGAACAGCAAAATTCCTGAGAAATCCATCATTTAGAGAATTATATATATCAAAGTTGATAGATATAAATGGAGTAGTTTCACGTTACACAAGAATGATTTAATATACCAAATATGTCCGTAAAAATAAGACTTTCAAGAGGTGGTAAAAAATCAGCCCCGTTCTATTCAATAGTTGTAGCTAATTCAACATCCCCTAGAGATGGAAAGTTCATAGAAAAAATTGGATATTACAACCCAATTGCTTCTGACAATTCAGTAAAATCAAATTTTGATGAAGATCTAGTAAAAAAATGGTTAAAAAATGGAGCAACTCCAACAGAAAGAGTAGCGAAAATTCTTAGTACAAATGAAAATTTAAAACCGTTAGTTTCAAGCTTCATTAGTCAACCTAGACAAAGATCTACAAAAAATAAACAGCCAGAATAAAATTTTATTTTCAGAAAATGTCATCATCAAGCAAATTTATACAAGTAAAATTATCAGCTTATCACAATTCCACACTTGACAGAGTGGCAAGTGAGATAGTTTCAATGGTATTAAAAGTTGGAGGAATCATGAAAGGTCCAATAAATATGCCAACAAAAACAAAAAAATTCTTAGTTATAAGAGGACCCCATGTTGACAAAAAATCTAGAGAAGCATTTTTTCAATCAATACACACTAGATTAATAATAATAAAATCCGACCCAATGGTAATGCAAGAAATTAAAAATATCAATATACCAAATGACATAGGTGTGGAATTAAAAATGATATAAATTATGTCAACAAAACTTTGGTTATTATAAAATGAAAAAAGTAAAAAAAATATTCTTAGTTCTATTTATCTTATCTACAATCAAAATTTTATTATCTCAACAATTATCTAACGGTAATTTCCGTAATTTCATAGAATCAAATTTTATAGCAATAAAAATTTTATTCATATCATCAATATCACTTGGATGCATCCATCTCAATGAACCTATAACCGATTATCTAAAAGGAAGAAAAAAAATAATCTTCTCAATGTCTAACATAGCATTCTGTGGAATTGTTTTAATATCAATTATAGTACAATAAAAAATATACAAACCTATATATTATATATAAATCAATATCTATCTGTTCTCTTGTATTTAGAGAGGATAATCAAACAGGATTAAATTCTAACAATTATAGAGCCTGATGTCATACCTGAGCCAGCAGAGCTAAAAGAAACCAGAGAGCCATTTACGATATTAAAATTATGCCTTTTATTGTCAGATATTACCTCATCAAACAATATTGGTATCGAAGCTGCTGATGTATTTCCATATCTATCTATGTTTAATGGTATCTTATCTATAGATACAGATAGGCTTTTTGAGATAAACTCAATAATTCGCTTATTAGCCTGATGAACAAAAAGCGCTGATAAATCTTCTGGATTTTTTCCACAAATGCTCAAAGCAGACATCAAAGATGATGATATGTGTGAAGTTGCGTATTTAAAAACATCGGACCCGTTCATTTTTAGGCCATGATTATCAGAATATAGAGAATTTTTCATTCCATTTGATGATAACGAAGATGATATAATCCCAGAATCAGAAATTGTTCTTTCTAAAATCAATGCACCAGCACCGTCTCCAAAAAGAACACACGTAGATCTATCATTCATATTAAGCACAGACGTCATAAGATCTGCACCAATAACGGCTATTCGATTTACATTTTGCATTGAATGAAAAATGCCATTCGCTATTGTCATAGCATAGACAAATCCAGAACATACAGCATTTACATCAAACGCAAAAGCGTTTGTAGCTTTTACAATCCCCTGAACAAGACAAGCTGTGGAAGGAAAAGATATATCTGGTGTTGTTGTTGCAAGTATAATTACATCAATTTCACTTACTGGTATTGATTTTTTTTCCAATGCAGATATTAAAGCTTTTGCAGCTAAATCTGAAGTCTTCTCTCCTTGGCTATATCTTCTAGATCTAATACCAGTTCTTTGGTATATCCAATCATCACTTGTATCAACAACTGAAGATAAATCATGATTTGATACAGATAGTGGTGGTAGATAAGATCCAGAAGATAAAATTTTGAACATACTACAGCGGGTGAACTAAAACATGAAGTATGCAACCAGTTTTGGTGTTATTTCTAGAATCATCTGTGTAGGTTGCATTATATATTGTTGTTGCTTGAGATACGTTATCCGCTGTAGGTAGGGCTGCATAAGAAGGTAGACCTGTCAAACATCCATTTACAGCCGCTGTTGTAGTATCGGTACCAAGTGTAGGGTTTGCTGTAGGTGCCGATATTAGAATTCCATCAGCAGAAATTGCATTCAATGATCCTGGAGTTCCAAATGGTTGTCCATTATCCATTTTTGCATCCAGCGATGCTGCATCGGAAGGAGAAACAGATGCTATATTTTTGGTTATATCAATATTGTGATCTTGTATTTTTAAATCAATATCCTTTATTGCAGCATTCATTTCAGATGGATTTATAAGGGTAGCCTTAAGAGCTCCAGACCAATATCTTCTATAATCAGAATTATAAGTATAAGGATATAAATGAGATGAAGATAAATCTTTTGTATCAGCAGAGCTACCGTATATTTTTGAGAACTTAATCTGTTTTATTTCATCAATTTTTGATGTCTGATCGTAAGTATCTCTTGTCAAAACCCAAACGGTCAATTTTGGAGAAGATGGACCATAATGAAAGACTCCAAGTCTTGACATCAATCTTGTATTGAGAGAGCTATAACAACCAGCAGGAGTTGTACAAGCAGTTGACATGATGGCCTGGTTAACAATTATACTGTTTGATATCGATGGATCAAAGCCATCAAGAGCAAGTTGCTTGAATGCAACAGGATTTTTATGAACAGATATTACGCCAGTTCCAAAAGTTAAATCATTCGCAACAACAGATCCAGCTACAGGTGCTATTTTTGGAAGCTCAACCATATCGGCCAGCATAACATTATTTGTCATAATGCCTCCAGTAATTAAATCAGCAGTCAGATCTCCAGGATATCTATTGTAGGTATTGTAAAAAGCACTAACAGACTCTCTAAGCTTTGTAATACTAGATGCCATAGACGTAACACGGTTCTTTTGCAGTAAGAATGGAACACCCATTACCACCATTGCAATTAAAATGGTTAAGACAACCAAGAACATTAATAATTCTACTGACAGGAAAATTCCTTTTTTATTTTTCATAAAGCGAAAACAATTGCAATCT
>CAMCTP010000018.1 GCA_945878495.1 Rickettsia typhi
TGATGTTTGTGATAGATTTGATGACAAATTCTTTGATAAATTTTCGCAAAAATGCGATGAATATTTTTACATTCCACATAGAAAAGAGAGCAGGGGGGTTGGTGGAATATTTTTTGATTATCTCTTGATTGACGGGGATTTTGAGCGAACTTTTGACTTTGTTAAAGCGATTGGAGACCTATTTAATGTCGTTTATAGCGATATTATAAGTAAAAAAATAAATAAAACTTGGACGGAATCTGACAGAGAATTTCAGTTATTTAAACGTGGAAGATATGCTGAATTTAATCTGCTTTACGATCGTGGTATTAAGTTTGGACTTGCAACAGGTGGAAACCCAGATGCCATGATGATGTCTTTACCTCCATTGGTTAAATGGTAGTATGAAAATTGGAGGAATATTGATAAAATATATATTTTTAGAGCATTTTCGAACAATATTTTTTGTTAAGATATTTTTCATATCAAGCTTTGCTTTGATAGATTTTGTAACAAATTCCGAAAAAGGATTCTTCTATTCGATTCTTGGAAGTATTTCTGCATTAGATCCATTATTTGCATTTATCGCCCTGATTTCAACTATACTTTGCGTTTTAAAATTTAAGCAAAAATCCGAAGATGTTGGGTTCTTATCGATTGGGCTTAATCCTGAAAGAATTTTTTTCATTTTCACCGCATCATCTTTGATTTGTTATGGAGTATTGATGTTTTTGCTTCATCCAATCGCTTTTGAGCTATTAAAAAGAAAAGATCGCAATTATAGTGGAAATAATTGTATTTTTGAATCTAGCGGAAAAATTATCGAAAACAATACCTTGAAGGTATCGAAAATTATATACGATATGTGCTCAACCCCCCCATCATCTTTGGAGGAGATTGAATTTACAAAAAATTTAAGGGAATTTGATAGTCAAAAAAATGACTATGTCTTAATCGGTAATGACGCAAAATCATTAAAGCATATTTTTGTGGATAACTCAATTAAAGAAATTTTTAGGGAAAAACAGAGCTCTTCATTGATTGAAAGATTGCGAAGAATTGACCAATATAAAAAGGATATTCGTCGTGGTCAAATTTCTATATATCATATTATATACTTAGGATTAAAAGATTCAACCGGTATAGTTAGTTTTGTTGATTTAATTGACGTATTATTGTTTAAAATAAAAAATGTGATGTTGGTTATTCTGTTTGTTAATGTTGTATATTTTTTGTCATCTTGCAACAAAAGGTCTGGAATGATTCCGATTATGACAATTAAAATAATTTCAGCGACAATTGTTTATTATATATTTTCTTATATTGCTTGTGAAAAGGTGATTTATTCTGATTCATTTTTAACTAAATTATTTACATTTTGTATCTTTCACTGTTGCGTTTATTTTATTTTACGATATTTTCAGCATATTGGATTAATATCTTTTGGTGGTATTTTAAAGAAATTAAGAAAAGCCTTGCAAATAAAAAAGAATTAACTTCTATTTATATGATTTTTCCTAGGTATGGACAAAGTAAAAATTAGCATTAATAATACGGAATACGATGTTGATAAAGGCATGACGGTAATTCAGGCATGCGAAAAATTTGCCGATATTAAGATACCAAGATTTTGTTATCACGATAAACTAAAAATAGCTGGAAATTGCAGGATGTGTTTAGTTGAAGTAAAACCAGGTCCACCAAAGCCTTCGGCATCTTGCGCTACTTATGTTGCAGACGGGATGCAAATTTTCACAGATTCTGAAATGGTAAAAAATGCAAGAGATGGAGTTATGGAATTTATTTTGGCAAATCATCCGCTTGATTGTCCAGTTTGCGATCAGGCAGGAGAGTGCGACTTGCAAGATCAAGCTTATGTCTACGGGAGAGAGGGAGGTAGTTTTGAAGAGTCAAAACGTGCCGTCGAAGATAAATACATGGGACCGATCATCAAGACAAAAATGAATCGCTGCATTCATTGCACCAGATGCGTTAGATTCTCTGAAGATGTTGCCGGTGGAACTGAAATTGGCATTTTAAACAGGGGAGAAGATAGCGAAGTAACATCATTAGAATCGGCAATTAGATCTGAATTATCTGGAAATTTGGTAGATCTATGTCCTGTTGGAGCCTTGACATCAAAGCCATACAAGGGGACAGCAAGAGATTGGGAGCTTACAAAGCATGAATCATTTGATACCGTAAATTCCCTTGGGGCTAGCATTAGAGTTGATACTCGTGGAGGTATGATTTTAAGAATTTTACCAACAAGAAATGATGAAGTCAATGAAGAGTGGATATGCGATAAAGCGAGATTTTCATTTGATGGAGCATATAATCAAAGGCTTGATTCTGCGTATAAAAAGAAGGGTGAAATTTTTTCTTCTTGCGATATACAAAAAACTGTAAAAGAGGCTCAAGAAATAGTTAAAAATGCAAATAAAATAGGCGTAATTTGCGGTTCAAAGGTTGATTTAAAAACAGCATTTTTATTGAATGAACTATCAAAAACAAAAGAACGAGTCATGATTTCGGCTTTTGAAAACGATATAATTGTTGACAATTCTGAACTTGGAAATGTAAATTTTAATGCAAAAATTAGTGGAATTGATCGGTCGGATTTAATTTTACTAGTCGGGTCTGGGATTAAGAAAAACCACCCCGTTTTAAATGCTAGGATAAAATCCGCAGTGAATAAAGGGATCAAGGTTTTTGTTGTTGGAAAAGAGATGGAATTAAGCTACGATGCAAAGTTTTTAGGAGATTCAACGGAAGATTTGATAAATATATCAAAGGCAAAATCAGATATTTCTGGTGATTTATCAAATGCAAAAAATCCATTAATAATTGTATCTTCTGACGCATGTGAAGGAGAATATGGATTGGAAATTTTCAATACATGCTTGGCAATTGCAAATAAATATTTTGTTAAAAATGACTGGAATGGATATTGTTTTTTAACAAATAATATTTCTGAATCTGGAATTTTAAGTGCAATTCCAAATAGCATTTCAAATACACTAGCCGTTATAAATGCAGCAAAAAACAAAGAACTTGACTGTTTATTGCTACTTGGAACATCGGATATAGATACTAGATCCATTGATGTGGAATGTCCTATAGTTTCACTATCATCACACGGGGATGATAATTTAATCGGTTCTGATATTTTGATACCGACCAAGACGCATTTTGAAAAAAATTGCATTTTTAAAACCTGCGAGGGTAGAATTATCGAGATTAACAAAATTAGCAGTATAGTTGATAAAGCGATTGATGAAGCGGAGTTTTTTGAAAATTTGCTTGATGCCAATTCTTATGATTTCGAAGAGTTCGTAAAAAAACAAGAAATTATATTTGAGAATTCAGGTAACTCAATTTCTGCTGGCTACTTGACAAAAGATAAATCAATTACTATTCCTAGTAGAGATATAAATTTTTACATGACGGATTTAATATCGAGAAATTCTGTAAATATGGCAAATTGTGTAAAGGAGATTTTATTAAAAAATGATTAGATATGACTGGAAATTAGACGAAGTTTTGGAGCTTTTTAATTTAAAATTTAACGATTTAATATTTAAAGCGCATGTGATTCACAGGGAGAATTTCAATCCAAATCACGTTCAGTTATCAACTCTTTTGTCGATAAAAACTGGTGGATGTCCGGAAAATTGCTCATACTGTCCTCAGTCAGCTCATCATCAAACAGGTCTTGAAAAATCCGATTTAATGGAGCTTGAAGAAATCATGGAAAATGCAAAAAAAGCAAAAAATCTTGGCGCAAGTAGATTTTGTATGGGTGCGGCATGGAGAAATTTACACGATAAAAATATAGATAAAATATGCGAGATAATAAAAGGAGTCAAAAGCCTTGGGCTTGAAGTTTGCATGACTCTTGGAATGTTGAGACCTGATCAGGCTGAAAAATTACAAGCAGCCGGTCTTGATTTTTATAATCACAACATTGACACTTCTGAGGAATTTTACGACAAAATAATAACAACCAGAAAGTATGAGGATAGAATAAATACAATAAAAGCTGTGCAAGAAAGCGGCATGAGTACATGCGCAGGAGGAATAGTTGGAATGGGCGAGTCAGTTGAAGATAGGGCAAAAATGTTGATTACTTTATCAAGTTTTACACCGCATCCACAATCGGTTCCAATTAATCATTTGGTAAAAGTTGACGGAACTCCATTGGCATCAAGTTCCTGTAATATTGATCATTTTGACTTTATAAAAACAATAGCTGTTTCGAGAATTATAATGCCAAAATCCTTTGTTAGATTGTCGGCTGGAAGATCAGGCATGAACGAACAAACTCAGGCACTGTGCTTTTTTGCTGGCGCAAATTCTATATTTTTCGGAGACAAGTTACTGACAACTGAGAATCCAGATCAGGATTCTGATATACAGTTGATGAAAAAATTGGGAATTTCGGCAATATAAAAGTTTTTCTACATGGCAAAAGGGTTGGTGATGATAAAGTATTACTTTTAGCATTAACTCTATTATTGTTAAAATCTGCTTTTTTTCTTCTTTTTCACTTTTGCATATTGTTTATTTTTCACAGATGAAAGGTTTGAACAGAAGTCTGTTTTTTGTTTCCTCCAAAATTCCCAAAACCTAGGTTTTTTTATTGCCAAACCTTGCTCAAAGAGTATTTCTTGAATACTTTTATTGTTTATCGTAATAGATCCTTTAGATTGAACCTTTATCAATCTACAATTTTTGATTACTAGGTTTATATTTTGAGATTCCGAAAGAATTTTGCTTATGTAAAAAAACGAATTTTTACTCAGATCTCTTTCGCATGTTTTTTTGCTCAATTTTTCCGGAATAATTATGCCATCAAGAGTTATAATGATATTTCTCCTTTCTTCAATTGAATTATCCGGATTTTTTATATTCAAAATAATTGAATCCTTTCCATCAATATCGACGAATCTTATATCTTCTGTATAGTTGCAATTTTTATATTTTGCATTTTGAGACTGATTGTATATAAGCGATGCGATTAATACAGTAAGCAATACAATTGATTGTCTAGAAAGTAGCCTTAAGTAATGCGATATTGTTGCAAATACCATTGTTAATCAAATTTATCAACAATTTCTTTTAGTGATTTTACAGCATTTATGGAAGATTTAAGCATTTCTGTTTCATCTTGAGAAAGATCAACTTCAATAATCTTTTCACAGCCATTTTTACCTATAACCGTTGGAACTCCGATGTATAAATCGTTCACTCGATATTCTCCAGATAATTTTGCCGCACATGGTAGTATTCTTTTTTGATCAAATAAAAAGCTTTCCATCATTGCAATTGCCGCTGTAGCTGGTGCATAATAAGCAGATCCATTTCCTAAAAGCTCTACGATTTCGGCGCCTCCATTTCTAGTTCTTTGAACTATTTTTTCGATTTCTTCAGGCAAAATTGATAGTTTCTTTGCAAAATCTAAAACCGGAACTCCCGATACAAATGATGACCCAAGAACTGGAACCATTGTATCTCCGTGACCACCGAGAACCATTGCGTTAATGTCTTTTTTAGAAACATTAAAGGCTTCTGATAGAAAATGGCAAAATCTTGATGTATCAAGTACGCCAGCCATTCCGATAACCATATTTGATGCCATTTTACTGGCTTTTTGAAAAGCATAAACCATTGCATCAAGAGGGTTAGTTATAACAATCACAAAGGCTTTTGGAGAATATTTGCTAACATTTTTTGCCACATCTTTGATGATTTCGTAATTTGTTTGGATTAAATCGTCTCTGCTCATTCCTGGTTTTCTTGGCAATCCTGCTGTTACTATGATTACATCGCTATTAGATATATCTTCGTAGTTATCAGTTCCTGAAACCTTGTTGTCAATTCCAAATATATGATTAGCGTGAGATATGTCAAGCGCTTTTCCTTTTGCAAAAGATGCTTTTTTGTCAAGAATTACAACATTTCCAAGATTTTTTAAGGATGCAAGATGGGCTATTGTTCCTCCAATTTGCCCGCCGCCTATTATTGATATTTTTTTCGCCATATTTATATATTAGACTTAACCCATGAAAGTAGATCTTGTTTTGATCCACCACCGACTCTACTTGCCACAACTTCGCCATTTTTCATTACCATTAGAGCTGGTATGCTTTGTATTCTGAATTTCATAGCAAGTTGTTGATTTTCGTCAACATTTATTTTACCTACATAAAAGTCAGTTTCCTCTGAAGATATTTCGTCTAAAATTGGAGCTATATTTCTGCAAGGACCGCACCATGGAGCCCAAAAATCTATTAGAACTGGCTTGTCGCTATTTACTACGTCTTTTTCAAACGATGATTCTGTTACATTTAGTGCCATATTTATATTAAATAGTATTCATCTAAAAATATCATTAATAAAAATAATTGTCAATAATATTTTAGTTACAACTTATTAATTTTTTCTATTGACATTTAAATATTTCAATCCAAATTAGGGAAAAATTTGTTTTTTGATTAAATGGCTATCGTAGTTACTGTAATGCAAAGTAATATTGAACTTGCTCTTAAGATACTTAGAGAAAAAACTTCTAAAGAGGGTATTTTCAGCAAACTTTCTGCTGGTAGATATCATAAAAGTAATCAAGAAAAAGCAAAAATAGCTATCGAAAAAAGAAAAAGAAGAAAAGCTCAAAAGCGTGCTAAAGTTGGGGCTGTAGACAATAAAAATTAATATTTAAATGTCTAGGTCTTTAACCTCAGACAAATCCATACCAAGCGTTAGGCAGATGATGTTCTCATCCGAGTGCAGGAAATATATATCTGAATTTCTTTCTATAAAGCAAGATGTTTGCGACGCTGACAATTTATTTTGCTCAAAGGTAAATGCGTGTCGAGATCTAAAGAGTATAAATGTAACTCTATCTCACGAAACATCTGATTTATCATCAGAAGATGTAAGCCAACAATTGCCAAGGCTTATAAGGCTGCCAAAGGCATTCCATAAAGCTATAAAAGAATACTTAAAGAAAAAAATGACACTTAGATACGTGCCGGAAATAAATTTTTATTTTCACGAAAATGATTAATCTTGGAATATCTGGAATTACAGGTAGAATGGGTAAAAAAATTGTTGACATAATATCAGCAACAGAACAGAAAGTATTCAAAATATCGTGTGGACTGTCATCGAAAAATATCGATTTCAATGGAATTAAAGTAACAAATGATATCGATACTTTTTTAGATTCTTGCGATTTTGTGATTGATTTTTCATCACCAAACGTACTGCGTGAATTATGTTTGAAAAATATTAAAAAAAAACTACCAATTATATCAGGAACAAGTGGCTTATCGGATAATGACATTGTGGAATTAAAAAATCTAGCGACTTTAACCAAAGTATTCTGGTCAATGAATACGTCTTTTGGAATGGCGGCAATGATTGAGGTTGTAAAAAAACTTTCGATAAATTTGAGCGATGCTGAAATTGAAATACATGAGAAGCATCATAATAAAAAAATAGATTCACCATCAGGTACGGCAATGTTAATTGCAAGGGAGATTGCTAAATCGAGAAATCTAGACGAATCTTGGATCAAAATTGACAGAAATGGAAAAAGAAATCTATTTGATATAGGTATTAGTTCAGAGAGAGCTGGAAATACAATTGGTGAACATGAGGTTTCTTTTTATTTTCAAAATCAAAAAATTAGCATAAAACACGAGGCTTTTGATAGAGAAATATTTGCATCAGGAGCAATTAAAATTGCCGAAATTTTGTCTAAAAAAGAATGTAAATCCGGTTTTTTTACACTGGAAAATATAATTTAAAAATTTCGGAATTCTTAATATAGGAGAGCAATATATCTATTTGATAAGAATTTTGTCTATTAAATTAAAAAAAATATTTTGACAATAAAAAAATCAAGTTTAGATTTCTCAAAATTTACTATAAAGTATTAGTATTATGTCGCTTGTTAGTTTAACATTAACATTTTTCAATAGGCAAAGCGCAAGGCGTGCCTCACAACGCACATAAAACCAATATCCAATTTAATACATTATTTGTATTTCTAAAATCTTAATAAGATTATTCCAATTTTACATTCTTTGTAAAAGTTTAAACACCAAAAGTTATAATATAGCTATATGAAAAATAATATTCAAAACTGTATGCTTCCAGTATATGAAGTAAATAAAACTGAATTTGTTTCTGGATCCGGATCTTATTTATACGATTCAAATGGTACGAAATATTTGGATTTCTTTTCCGGATACGCCGTAACCTCGCTTGGTCATGATAGCAAAATTGTCAAACAAGCGATTGAAGATCAGCTAAAAACTGGAATAATGCTAACAGCGGTAAATGATTATTACGCCTCTCAGCCAGTCGATCTGGCAAACAAACTATGCGAGCTTACATTTGGCGATAAGGTATTTTTTGGAAACTCAGGAGCAGAAAGTGTTGAGTTGGCAATAAAAGTGGCAAAAAAATATTTTAATAGCAAAAAATTAAATCAAGATCTTTTGCCGGAGATTATTTCTTTCAAAGATGCATTTCATGGTCGAACGAATGGTGCAATTGCATTGAGTGACTTGCCAAAGCTGTATAAGGGTTTTGAGCCATTAATGCCGAATGTTCATTTTGCAGATTTTAATGATATTAAAAGTGTAAAATCAAAAATTAACAGCAAGACCTGTGCAATTATTATTGAGCCAATTCAGGGGCAAGGCGGTTTAAAAATTGCTACAAAAGAATTTATGCAAGAATTAAAAAATTTATGCAACAAATATGATATTGCCTTAATTTTTGATGAAGTGCAAACCGGAAACTCTCGAACTGGAAAACTTTATGCATATCAAAATTATAATATTGAGCCTGATATTATGGCTACAGCAAAGGGTTTGGGAGGTGGATTTCCAATTTCAGCCTGCATAATGAATCAAAAATTTGCCGATGCAATGACGGTTGGTAGTCATGGTACAACATTTGGCGGAGGTCAAATGGCAACTGCTGTTGGCTTGGCTGTTTTGAATGAGATTTCAAGCAATCATCTGCTTGATAATGTAAAGAAAATTAGCGAATTTATGCTAAATGAATTGTCCGAAATTCAAAAAAAATATCCGAACACTATCAACAAAACAGATGGTCTTGGTTTGATGATTGGCGTATGGTTGAATGAAAAATACAACAACGAAGAAACGATCGCAAAGCTATTATCCAAGGGACTTATTAGCACTGGTGCGAACGGAAATATGATTCGTTTTTTACCTCCTTTAAATCTTTCCTTGGAAGATGCAAAAGAGGGGTTAAAGATATTTGAAAAAGTGATTGAAAGTTTATAATTTATTTTATATTTATGACGAAACATTTTATCGATATATCTGTAGTATCCGCTAAAGATTTAAATTATATTGTAGATTTAGGATTAAAAATTAAAAAAAATCCTGAATTATATTATGATAAAGCACAAAAACATGATTCTTTTATTGGAAAAAAATTCAACAAGGACAAGAGTCTCGTTTGAATTCGCGATGAAAGAACTTGGCGGAGATGTTTGCATTTTGAACTCAAATTCAACGCAAATATCACGTGGTGAGTCGATTGAAGATACTGCAAAAGTTTTTGATCGATACGCTGATTGTATTGTTTTTCGAACATCAGCGCATGATAGAATTTTGCAAATGTCAGACAATTGTAGTAAATCTGCGGTAGTAAATGCTTTGACAGATGAAAGTCATCCATGTCAAATTATGGCCGATATAATGACAATTATTGAACAATTTGGATCGATTTCTGGCAAGAAAATTGCTTGGATTGGCGATGTAAATAATGTTTTAAAATCTTGGATTGCTGCAGCTGGGAAATTTGATTTTATGATCAATGTTTGCTGTCCGTTAGAATTGAGTGCAAAAATTCCAAATAGCTTAAAAGCTTCATTTATTCAAGATAAATTTAAAGCTGTAGAAAAATGCGATGTTGTCACAACGGATACATGGGTTTCAATGGGAGAAGATAAGGCTAAAATTAAGATTTTTGATAATTTTACGGTTGATAAAAATCTAATGAATTTTGCAAAAAAAGACGCAATTTTTTTACATTGCTTACCGGCTTATCGTGAATACGAAGTTTCATCGGACGTTTTGGATGATGAAAAATATTCAAAGATAGTTTTCAACGAAGCGGAAAATCGCCTTCATATTCAAAAGGCTATTTTAACGTGGTGCTTAAATATTATTTAATTTATCTATGAAAAATCAAAAGAAAAAAATCATTCTCGCTTACTCTGGTGGCCTTGATACATCGATAATTATTACTTGGTTAAAAGAAAATTATGACTGTGAGGTGATAACATATACGGCGAATTTGGGTCAATTTAAAGATAATAATGAGCTTGAAAAAATAAAGCAAAAAGCTTTAAGATCTGGCGCAACAGAGGCAATTGTTGAAGATGTCCAAAGCGAATTTGTTGAGAAATATTTGTGGCCATTGGTAAAATCATCGGCAAAACATGAGGGGACATATTTACTTGGGACAATTTCTCGTTATTTAATTGGCAAAAAACTTGTTGAGATGGCGCATAAATTTAATGCAGATGAAGTCTGTCATGGGGCAACGGGAAAGGGAAATGATCAGGTAAGATTCGAGCTGTCAATTATGTCGCTAGATCCTAAGTTGAAAATTATTGTACCATGGCGAATTTGGGATCTAAAATCCCGAGAAGAGGCAATAGATTATGCAAAAAAACATAACATTGAAATCCTTGCGACAAAAGCCAAACCATTTTCAACAGATGAAAATATTTGGTACACATCTCATGAAGGTGGTATTTTGGAAGATTGTAAAAATGATGCACCCGATGACATTTATGAATTTACTCAACATCCAAAATTTGCAAATAATCAACAAGAGGATGTAAAAATTTCTTTTGAAAAAGGAATTCCAATTGCCATTAATGATAAAAAATTAGACTCTGTTAGCTTGCTGCAAACTCTTAATATCATTGGTAAAAACAACGGAATTGGATGCTTGGACATTGTGGAAAATCGTATAGTTGGGATGAAGTCTCGTGGAGTTTATGAATTTCCGGGTGGCGAGATACTATTTCAGGCACATAAAATGTTGGAATCTATAGTTCTTGACAGAGAAACACTGCATTATAAAAATAAATTAGCATTAGATTATGCTGACTTGATATATGATGGAAAGTGGTTTTTAAATTTTAAAAATCATCTTGATGCCTTTATAAATTCAACTCAAGTAAAAGTTACAGGAGATATTATCGTTAGATTGTACAAAGGAAATATTTTCCCTGTTTCAATTTACTCTAAATATAGCTTGTACAATGCGGATTTGGCGGGCTTTACAATGGATGAAAGCTATGATCAAAAAGATGCAGAGGGTTTTATTAAAATTTTTGGATTACCTTTAAAAATTAGTGGTTTAATTAATAAAAAATATGAAGAATAATAAATGGAGTGGGTTGTTCTCGGCTGATATTTCGCAAAAAATGAATAGATTTAATTCTTCGTTATCCACTGATTATAAATTGGCAAAATACGATGTAATTGGTACTATTGCGCATGTTAAAATGTTAAATAGAATTGAAATTTTTACACAAATAGAGTTAGAAAAAACGTTAATTGAATGCGATAATTTGCTTGGTAAAATTGAAAACAACGAATTAATATTTGATTGTAATTGTGAGGATGTTCATTTTTTTATTCAATCGAAATTGCAAGAAGAAATTGGAGATTTGGCAAAAAAAATTCACACCGGACGTAGTAGAGATGATCAGGTTGCCCTTGATTTAAGACTTTACACAAGAGAGAAAATCGATATAATTAGAAATTTGTTGAGTGATTCCGTAAAAGCTATGTTGGCAATTGCCGAGGAGAATTTACAGACCCTAATGCCGGCATATACTCATTTGCAACAAGCTCAGCCAACTTCACTAGCACATTATTTTTCTTGCTATATTGAGATATTTTTGGAGGATTTGAGTAGATTAAACGATTTGAACAAAAGAGTTAATAGATGTCCACTTGGCGCACAAGTTCAGTCTGTGGATCGTCTTTACCACTGGATAGAGATTTTATTGCCAAAGAACTGTCATTTGATGGATTGATTGAAAATTCAATGAATGCAGTTTCGAATCGTGATTTTATTATGGAATTTTGCTCTGCAGCTTCAATTTTAATGATTCATTTATCGAGATTCTGCGAAGATGTGATAATTTACTCTTCCAATGAATTTGAGTTTTTTATATTGGATGATGCATTTTGCACCGGTTCTTCGTTAATGCCAAATAAAAAAAATCCCGATTTACTTGAGTTGATACGAGGAAAATCTGGGAGGGTTATAGGTAATTTAATATCAATTTTAACGATTATGAAAGGTCTACCAATGTCTTACAATAAAGATATGCAGGAGGACAAAAAATCTCTTTTTGAAAATTCAGAAATCGTGATTGAATGCTTGGATATTTTATCTGAATTTTTACCTTCTTTGAAATTTAACAAAGAAAAAATGAAAGAAAAAACACTAAATAGTTATTGTCTTGCAACGGATTTATTGGATTATTTGGTTTTAAAAAATGTTTATTTTAAAGATGCACATGAAATTATTGCGAAATTAACAAAATATTGCATTGATTGTAAAAAATGGTTTTATCAGCTAAAAATTGAGGAATTTAAGCAATTTTCAGATAAATTTGAAAATGATGTTTATGAAGCTTTGAAAGAAGCAAATATCTTAAATAACCACAAAACAATCGGATCGCCAAATCCAAAAATGGTAAAGAATTTTATTGAGAAACATTATGAAAAATTGTAAAATTTACATTGAAAATGGAATAGTTTTGGATGGCAAAACAAATTCTGAGGCTGACTTTACAACCTTTGGAGAGCTTGTTTTTACAACGGCAATGACGGGTTATCAGGAAATAATTACAGATCCTTCATTTGCTGGGCAAATTATCGTTATGAGCTATCCATTAATTGGAAATTATGATATAAAAGAATGCTTCAATCAGTCTGATGGAATATATTTAAAGGCTATGATTGTTTCAAATGCAGATAATAATAAAAGATTTGTTGAATTCTTGCAGGAAAAAAATGTTCTATTAATAACGATAGATACAAGAAAATTGATTCACATAATTCGTGATTTATTTTATCCAAAATGTGTCATTTCCACCAAGGATTTAACAAAACCGGAGTTAAACAAATATTATCAAATGATAAATCCAAATATTGTGCATGAAATATCAACAAAGACAGTAAAAATTATTAACGGCAATATTCAAAACAACAGAACGATTGGTATTCTAGATTTTGGATTAAAATATGGAATTATTGAAGAATTGAAAAAATATTTCTCAAAAATTTTTGTCCTTCCATATAATTATAGATATAAAGATATCGAAGGTCTTGGGTTGGATACAGTTTTATTATCAAATGGACCTGGTAATCCAGATATTTTATATTCAGTTATAGAAAATATTAAAAATATATTGGGCAAAATTCCAGTGTACGGAATATGTTTGGGCCATCAATTATTAGCTTTAGCGTTAAATTGTCAAATGCAAATTATGCAAATTGGGCATCGAGGTGCAAATCATCCGGTAATGAATGTTGAAACCGGAAAAATTATTATCACAGCTCAAAATCATGGATATGAAATTATTGAAAACTCACTGACCGATGATGTTATTGTTACTCATAGAAACATTCACGATTCTTCAATAGAGGGGATAAAATCTAAAAAATATAATGCACAGTCGGTACAATTTCATCCAGAGGCATCTCCTGGGCCAAATGATGCAAAGGGTATATTTTGTGAATGGTTTGAAAAATTTATTATATGAAAAATATTTTAGTTATAGGCTCTGGGCCAATTATAATAGGTCAAGCAGCGGAGTTTGATTATTCAGGAATGCAAGCTTGTTTATCTTTAAAAGAAGAGGGATTTTGTGTGTCGTTAATTAACAATAATCCGGCAACTATTATGACTGACTAAGGAACAGCTGATTTCGTTCATATTAAACCCTTGGAATATCCGGAAATTGAAAAAATAATTATTTCTGATAAAATTGATGGAATTTTAGCAACCTGCGGCGGTCAAACTGCATTGAATCTTGGGGTTGAATTACATGAAAAAGGAATCTTGCAAAAACATAATGTTATACTTCTTGGGGTTAATATTTTAACAATACAAAAAGCGGAAAATCGTCAGTTATTTAAAGAATTAATGCAGGAAATTGGTGAGCCAGTTTGTGATAGTGTGATTGCAAAAGATTTACAATCCGCCATAAATTTTAGTAATATTGAAGGTTTTCCATTGATTATTAGACCATCTTTAACGCTTGGCGGAACCGGCGGAGGAATTGCAAATTGTTTAGAAGAATTTGAGCAATTTGTAAAAAATGGACTAGAATTAAGTCCAATTGGCGAGGTATTGGTTGAAAAGTCTATTTACGGATGGAAAGAAGCTGAGTATGAAATAATTAGAGATGGAAATGATACATGTATTTGCGTGTGCAATATGGAAAATTTTGATCCTGTTGGAATTCATGCGGGAGATTCTATAGTGGTAGCTCCTTCTCAAACTTTAAATGATAGACAATATCAAATGCTTCGTTCTTCTGCTATTAAAATTGTTAGAGCGTTAAATATTGAAGGGGCGTGCAATGTTCAATTTGGATTGCATCCAGAAACAGACGAATATATCGTGATTGAGGTAAATCCTCGCCTGAGTCGGTCTTCGGCATTGGCATCAAAGGCAACGGCATATCCAATTGCAAAAATTGCTGCAAAAATTGCAGTTGGCAAGAAATTGCATGAAATTACAAATGATATTTCTGGCATTACAGCTTGTTTTGAGCCGAGTTTAGATTATGTTGTTTGCAAGGTTCCGACATTTCCTTTTGATAAATTTCCTGAAGCATCAAGAGTTTTGGGAACACAAATGAAAGCGACCGGTGAATATATGGGTATTGGCTTAACTTTCGAAGAATCCTTACTAAAGTGTATTTCTAAACAAGAGATATCGAAAAAATTGGAAGAATTGCAGCATTTTTCAATTCAAAATCTATTGGAAAAAGTTAAAATTCCAACTGATCAAAGATTATTTCAAATTATCGAACTTTTAAATCGATACGTTTCAATTCAAGAAATTTCCGACATTACATTTATTAATGTCTGGTTTTTAGTTAGATTAAAAAATATTTTAGATTTTGATATAACCAAAAAACCTTATTTTAGAGCAATCGATGGTTCGGCTGGAGAGTTTGATTCAAAGACAAATTATATTTATTCAACAAAAGAGGTTAATGAGCATGAAATTTTACCATTATCTGAAGAAAATTCAAAAGGTAAAATTATAATTCTTGGATCTTCTGCTATTAAAATAGGGCAGGGAATTGAGTTTGATTACGCCAGTGTTCATGCAGTAAAATCATTAAAAAAGCTGGGATATAAGACGATAATGGTAAATAATAATCCAGAGACAATTTCTACCGACTATAATTTAGCGGACAGACTTTATTTTGAACCCATTGATTCTAATATTATAAAACAAATTTACGATTTTGAACAGGCAGATGGCATTTTAATTCAGCTTGGTGGTCAAATTGCATTAAACGTAGGTGGTGAATTAGAGGCTTTGGGGTTGAAAATTCTTGGAACAAACCTCCATTCTATAGATACTTCAGAGGATAGACAAAAATTTAATGATTTTCTCAATAAATTAAAAATCAAACAACCAAAAGGCATTCAGTCAGCAGTTGAAGATGTTGAAAATAATATTGCCAAAATTAACTTTCCAGTTATTATTCGCCCATCTTATGTCATAGGCGGTAGTAAAATGAAGGTGTGCAATAATTTAAATGAGTTAAATAAATATTTATTAAATCAGAATAAAAAAGATATCGTTTTTATTGACGAATTTATTGAAGGAATCGAATTTGAGATTGACTTGATATCAAGCGAGATGAAAATATTCATTCCAATTATCGCCGAACATATTGAGCCAAGCGGTATTCACTCAGGAGATAGTCAGATTATATATCCTGCACAAAATTTATCAGATAAATGCGTAAAAATTATTGAAGAATATTCTGAAAAAATTGTAAAATCATTAAATGTTATTGGTTTAATTAATATTCAATTCGTCATAAAAAACGGAGAAGTTTTTGTTATCGAGGTCAACCTTCGTGCATCTAGAACCTTACCGGTGATTAATAAAGTGTGTAATATTAACATGATCGATTTAGCTATTCAAGCTATTTTGAATAGTGATTTTGATATTCCAAAATATAAAATTAAACCAGCAATAAAAAAGCCGATTTTTTCAAATTCCAAAATCACAAAAGAAGCAATTCTGTTAGGTCCAGAAATGAAATCTACCGGCGAAGAGTTGGCGTGGCTTTAGTATTATTTTGCGACACTCTTCGATTGCTCAAATATTGTTTTGTAGTTTTGCAAT
>CAMCTP010000019.1 GCA_945878495.1 Rickettsia typhi
TTAATGTTTGCGGTATTTGGCTCGCATGATTTCGGATTGAATAAATCAGATTTTGAAATCACTATCATTCTTATAAAATCTGCTACCAATGGTAACATTTGATATTGATGAAAATCTATCTCGCAATCCATTGCAAGCATTCGCTGAGCGATCATAAATTTCGCCACATTGCACTCTCTTGAGTCTTGGTTAAAAAAAGATCCTGATGATATACCAAGAGAGAAAAATTGGTCATAATCTATCTCTTCTGCTCTAAGAATCATGGAGTTCTTAACGGTAATTTTCTGACCATTTTCCAGAAGATAAACGCCATCGGTTGGCGTGGTATAGACATATCTTTGCTCTAGTAAATTTTGCAAAATAACCTGATCTTTATATACTATAAAATTTATTCTTGGGTTTGATTGTAGCAAGGATGAGAAATATTCACTTGCAGCATTTGCTTTGATGGTAAATAATATTAACGCTACCAAAAAGTATTTCATTATGATATAATTTCTCCTAATAATTGAACACACTGTGACCGTGGTATTGATATATTTTTCATCATCCCGAGCTCCACCGGCAGTGAAAAAGAAATCTCTGACTCCCCTATAGAATGAATATTCTTTTTATCAACAAGCATTTTTTCAATCATTAAATCGATTAATTTTTCAGAATTATTTATATTGATTAACTGACTAATCTTTGTTGGAATTTCTAGACTTTGAAAGCTCATCTCCAGTTTTTCTATTATTTCCTGTGTTTCCAATATTGACAACTTTTCTGCGATTTTTAACTCATAAATCATACCAAGTCCAACCGCTGTGCCGTGTAGAATTTTTTCATTTAATTCCGGTAATTTTTCAATTGCATGAGCGATTGTATGACCAAAATTTAGAGTAGCTCTAATACCTTTTGTTTCAAATTCATCCTGTTCAACAATGCGTGATTTAACTGCACAGCTTTTATGTAAAATCATGGACATAAATTCACTATTTCGACTTCTTATTTTATCACTATTTTGTATCAATAATTCGAATAATTTATCAGAATTATCGATAATTGCATGTTTTATAATTTCTGTATAACCACTGATATATTCATTATAATTAAGTGTTTGCAAAAAGTAGGAATTTATGAGTACAAAATCAGGTTGATAAAACGAACCGATAACATTTTTCAGATCAAATGCGTTAATACCGGTTTTTCCACCTATGCTACTATCAGTCATGGCAAGAAGCGTTGTTGGTATTTGAATAAACCCAACTCCACGCATTAAAATCGAGGCAGCAAATCCGGCTAAATCTCCGATTACACCACCGCCGATAGCGATAATTTTCATTTTTCTTGTAGGTTTTGTAATTGTAAAAATCTGTGATAAAAGATTTTCCAGTATTTTAAAAGATTTATTCGTCTCTCCTTTGGATTCCAGTTTTATTATCTCAACTGACACGCCACGAGATCGAAGCTCTTTAGCCAATAAATCAGAATATTCATTTGGAATATTCGATTCGGTAATAATAACTGCTTGTGTAAAATTTACATTCTCCAGAATCAAATCGCTAATTTGTTTATAATTATTGGTATTTATAAACTCTATTTTATATTCTTTTGATTCAGTTTTAACAATCATATTTTAAATCTAAGTGTCTTTCTTGTTATAGAATATACAGTGATTTTTTATTTTGCAATTAATACAATCAGGCTTTATTGCCCGACAAATATATCTACCATGCAGAATAAATAAATGATGCGTTAAATCGGATAATTCATGCGTATTTAATGCTAGTAAAAATTCCTCGGTTTGCTCGGGTTTGGTGAATTTTTTACCAAAGATTCGGTTTGTAACTCTAAAAACATGCGTATCAACAGCTATCGTTGGTTTGTTGTGTGCAATATTCAGAAATACATTTGCCGTTTTCCTACCAACTCCGGCAAGAGTTATTAAGTCCTCGAAATTATCAGGAATTTTACCGTTATAATCTCTTATCACTCGATCGGCCATTTTTATAATATTTTCAGTCTTGGTTTTATAATAATTCAAAACCTTCAAATAATCCAAAAGCTCTGATTTATCGATTTGCAAAATATCCTCTGGGGTTTTGACTCTTTGAAACAATGGCTTGGTTGCAATATTTACCATTCGATCTGTTGTTTGAGCCGAAAGAATTATGGCAACTAATAAGTTAAACTCACTATCATAAACCAATTCAGTTTCGGGATTTGGAAAGGTTTCTTTGATTACAGAGCAAATAGTGTCTAATTTTTCTTTGTTCTTTTTATCTACCATAAACCCTCCGGAACTTCATTATTATAGTATTTATCAACCATTTTACTTTCAGGCAAAATATTTACAGGAACTGAACCAGTTGGAGTAAATGGCGTTTGCCATTTTGCGTTCACTCCGCCGTATCTTTTGTACAGCAATAAATCCATATTCATCACAGCATCAACATCTTCTGTTGCGGAATAAATCGAGTACTGTGGAACTGAATTGTAGGTACGAAAATCACTCAATGAAGCAGTAAAATTTTGCGTTTTCATGGGGATTTTATCAGGTATAACCGCTGCTCCAATTGGCTGCCCTATTTGCTTTGCATACGGTAAATGAGGACCTTCGCATGCGATTAAGCAAAATGTTAAAATGATTCCAAGCTTCATAATTAGATAAAATTTAGCGGATCAACATCAATTTTTATCATAGCATTTGACTTAACGCCAAAAGAGTCAATTGCTGATTTAATTTCATTTAGGTAGTGAGTATTTTTTGGACATGATAGTAATATTCTGTATCTGTATTGCTTATTTACTCGTTTTACAAGACTTGGCGCTGGGCCAAAGATTTTAACATTCTGCGATACACTAACCCTAAAATGTTTTGCTAATGCTACTGAGATTGATTTTGCATCGCTAAAATCTTCAGCTGCAATAATAACAGCAACCTGTCTATAAAATGGAGGCAGGGGATTAAATTTACTGTTTCGTCTATTTATTTCCGATTCATAAAAACCCTCTTTATCATATTTTTGTATTGCTTGTAATGCTGGATTATTTTCTTGATATGACTGAATTAAAACAAGACCTTTTTCATCAAAACGCCCTGCTCTACCAGCAACCTGAGTTATCATTTGAAATGTTTTTTCATATATTCTGAAATCTCCATCGAGAAATCCGGTATCTGTATCAACTATAACAACGCATTTTAGTTTTGGAAAATTATACCCCTTGGATATCATTTGAGTACCAATGATAATATTTGCTTTACCGCTTACTATATCACCCATAACTCCATCGATATTTGATTTTGTTACCTCATCGCTTGACACAATTTGTATATTTTGATCAGGAAAAAATTTCGCCAATTCATCGCCAATTCGTTCAACTCCAAAGCCAATTTTTACCCATTTATCCTCCTCGCTACAAAAATCGCACTGTTTTGGCACCTGCGAACTATGTCCACAATAATGGCACATAAGAAGATTTTTGCTTTGATGATAAGCCATATTTACCGAGCAATTTGGACAACCGATCAAGTTTTTACATCCACCACAGATAATACACGATGCAAAACCCCTTCGATTTAGGAAAAATAATGCCTGAAATCCATCATCAAGAACTTGTTTTACAATATTTAATACAGTTGGCGATATACTTTCTCCTGATCGTGGTTTATGGGATTTATCCATCATATTTATGATTTGTACATCTGGCATTTGAACCTTGGAGTATCGTTCGTTAATTTCATAAAGAGTATATTTGCTATGCTTTGCATTGAAATATGTTTCGCAAGATGGAGTTGCGGAAAGTAAAATAATCGGTATATCTAGGCTTTTTGAGCGTAAAATTGCCATATCACGACCTGAATAAATCATTTTATCGCTTTGCTTATAACTTCCGTCATGTTCTTCATCAATAATTACCAGTTTTAAATCTTTAAATGGCAATAAAATAGCCGATCTTGTTCCAATAATCAACCGCTCTTTCCCTGATAAAATATCAAGTGCGGTATCTCGTTTTTTAGCCTTGGTAATTCCCGAGTGCCAGATTTTTGGCGAAAAATTAAGTTTTGAACGAAAGAATTCTTGTGTCTGAGGAGTCAGGGCTATTTCCGGCAAGCACACAAGTATTTGACCGGAATTTTCAGATAAATATTTTGCCACAATATCAAGGTATATCATGGTCTTTCCAGACCCAGTAACTCCATTAATTAAATGAACGCCAAATTGATTAATTTGATTATATACTTGATTGGAAATTTCAGATTGTCGATCTGATAAGGCTAATAGTGGGTTTTTGAAATTAAAGTCAGGTGCCAGTTTTTCCTTTTTTGGTTTTGGAGATTTAATAATCGCTAGATGTGCTGACAAAAAAGCGTCAATAATATCGCCAAGATTTTGCATATTATATGCCCAGAATTGATCTATATAATCAATATCTTTTTGAGAAATTTGATATTCGAACAGTTCTTCAATTGGCTTGATTTTTTCAATTTTAAATCCAAGTTCAGCAATATCTTCAAGGGATATTTTTCCGGCAACAATTCCATATTCTAAGCGGTTCTGAACTCTGCAGGAAACGATTGTGCCAATTGCAACCGATGACAATGAAGAATATGTCAATGGTCTACCTATTTTACTTGTTGTGTAAATTTTAAAAAAGTTCAAATTAAATTAAATAATTAACTAGAAAAATAAATGCCACCTGTATTTTATTTATCAACAAAAGTCTGATTTCGATTAACAAACATCTCTTTTGTGCCGGTTTCACCAGTTATTATTTTCCCTATGTACTCAACCGGTCTTCTAAAAACTCCTGTTTGTACAATTGATCGAAAATTTGCTCTCAACCTTGCTATATGTAAGTCACGACCAGATCTTTGATTTACCTGCGCTTGCAAATTTGCAATCTGTGCTAATTGTCGCTGATTCTGAGGAACCTGTAGCATGGCTTGCTGTTCAGCCTCTCTTTCTTGTTGTTGAGCCCTAAAAATAAGGTGACTATTAATTTTACTGTTTTTATCTTCACGAAATTTTTTTTTCGTTTGATTTTGAAAACCTTTGTATTCCTTATCATACTTAGACTTTTTGCTTACTTTTATTTGATTGGATGTTAATCTAAAGGCAGTATTTTCTAGATTAATATTAGCAATCTTATCTCCATGGAATGAAATGATGGGAATGTTGTATTCTTTTTTTGTATTTGATTTATTGTTCATAAAATAAAAACACACATCAAGTTAATTATCTCAATTTATTTTATTGTAAAGATTATTTTCCATTTGTAATAATTTTAAACAATTATCGTGGTATAATAAAAAATACTTTACTTTTAAAAAATAGCTTTTTAGATTCTTTGAGAAGCGGATGTGGTGAAATGGTAGACACACTGGTTTTAGGTACCAGCGGCGCAAGCCATGGGGGTTCAAGTCCCTCCATCCGCACCATGATTTTGTAATTTTTTTAGATTGTGAAAATAAAATTAGCGAAAAACAAAGACCTAGTTAGAGAGTATCATGTTACTTGCGATGAAAATCTAATATCAATAGAATATAAAAATGTTCTTGACCAAGCTTCAAAGGAAATTAAAGTTGATGGATTTAAAAAAGGTGCAGTACCTCTAGAAATAGTTGAGCAAAAAATGAGCGCAAGAGTTCTTGAAATAGCAGCTTCATCAGTTCAAAAAAAAGTTTTGAGCAAAATCCTTGAAGATGAAAAACTAGAAGATAAAATAGCGCATGTAGAAAATGTAACGCCTATTGAGCCATACACAAAATCGTCAATGAAAATGTCAGTGGTAATACAAATGCACCCTGAAATGCCATCGTTAAAGTTGGAGAAAATCAAAATCGAAAGACCTGTTTGTGAAATTGACAAGGCTTTTGCACAAGAAAGAATCGAGCAAATAGCAAAAAACTACTCACAATCAAGAGAAATATCTGAAAATCGCCCAATTAAAAACGGTGATATAGCAAAAATTGATTTTGTTGGGAAGATTAATGGCGTTCCATTTGATGGAGGTACAGGTGGAGATTATGATCTAGAAATCGGATCAGGTAATTTCATACCTGGATTTGAAGAACAACTAATCGGAGCTAACATAGGAGATACCGTAATAGTAAAAGTTCCATTTCCAGCAGATTATCATGTAAAAGACCTAGCTGGACAAGCATCGGAATTTGATGTTACAATCAATAAAATATCTGAAAAAATTCTACCTGAGCTAAATGATGAATTTGCGAAAAAATTCGGTATTGAAACCTACGCTGAATTTGAAAAAATTATCCATGAAAATATAGACAAAGAGCATGAAAGACAAATTAAACTTGCATTAAAAGCTGTTGTTGACAAGGCGATAAGAGAGAAATATTGCGACTTTGATGTTCCTGCCGTATTCCTAGAGCCTGAATACAAAAGACTTTTGGAGTTATTCACGGAAAGAAATAGCAAAAAAACTGATAAAGAAAAAAAATCAGCCACTGCTATAGAAAAAGAAGCCAATGAAAAAGCAAGACAAAATGTTTGCATGAGCTACATATACAGAGAATTCATAACCAAAGAAAACTTGAGTGCAAATGACGAGGAAATAAATTCTGAAATAGCAACCGAGGCGGCAATGTATGGAAAACCTCTTGAAGAGGCAATTGTTCACTACAATCAAAACCCGAATGCTAAAAACAGAATCGTATCAAAAATACAAGAGGATAAAGCTTTTGAGTTGATATTGTCAAAAATAACAACAAAAGAGAAAAAGATAAAACCTCAGGATTTATCAAATGAGTTGTCTGAAATATACAAAAGTATTGATTAATTAGCTTTCTGCTTGCTATTTTTTATCAATAGATAAAATTTAGCAAGACTAAATGAACAAATTAATTTATTTCTAAAAGCAAATACGAATTCTTTATACCACTCTACTACTAAAATCCTGACAGTCTCTTCTGAATAGCTTCAATCTCGGATTTGATATATTTGATCTTTGCAATATCAAAACCGTCATTCATTGACTCCTTGAGTCTTAAAATCTGAAATCTCATAGATGTTTTAACAAATTCTCTGTCAATTTCATCACCAGAGAATTTATCAAATTCTAGCTTACTTTGTTTTAGCAATTCATAAAAATCAATATCTCCAGACATAGCCTGAGATAGAATATCATTGTAATTTTCATCAAGATCGACATCAATTAAATCTCCTTCAAGTAGTTCATTTTTTTGAATAATAAAGTGTATTATTGCCAACTGCAAAATATCACGATCAAGTAAATTTTGTTTTTCAAGAGTAGGAATCGCTTTAATTGAGATGTTTCTACTTTTACCAAATTTAGCTTCGTATATTTTATTGCGAAAGAAAAAACCGTACTCACTTCTAATATTTTCATTTTTTACAAGCACAAGGCATGCCTTAATATCTTGGTTTAGCTTTGCAAGATGATTTGGATTTTTAAAGTCTACACCTTGGGATAAATTTTTCCAAACAAAATCGTGTAATTTTAATGCTCGATCAATTACCAAACCAACAGACGCTTTGCCGTTTTTTTTAATGTATTCATCCGGATCTTTTTCGGATATACCATGTACAAACAAAGCTTCAAAATTTTCATCAATCACATCATACATCAATCGTGCAGCTTTCAGGGTTGATTCAATGCCAGCTTTATCGGAGTCCATCCAAAATACCGCTCGTTTAAAATATTTTTTCACTAGTAAAATCTGATCAAGAGTTATCGCCGTTCCCAGAGGTGCCAGCGATGCAAAACCAGCAATATCAAGAGAAATTGCATCCATATAACCCTCGCAAACAATAGCTGTTTCGCTCTTTTTTTTAACCGCACGGTTTATATTATAAAGAGTTTGACCTTTTTTAAAAATCTTGCTTTCAAATGAATTTATATATTTTACGTCCTCTTTTGGGTCCAATGCCCTGCCACCAAATCCAATACATTTTCCCAAAATATCAAAAATTGGCACAATTGCACGATTTCTAAATATTGTATAAATTGAGCCGTTGTCCGACTTTTTTGCAAAACCAGAATTTACTACATCATACTCTGAAAAGCCCGAATTTTTGCATTCCGTTGTAATGGAATTATACGAATCTTTTGCGTAACCAAGCCCGAAATCTTTAATTTTTGCCAGAGATATTCCTCTTTTGACAAAATATTTTACCACATCCGGTGCTTCTTCAAGATTTTGAGCAAAATACTCCATTGCAAAACGATTGATATCAAATGTTTTATTCTTTTCCTGAACCTTGCTATAATCTTTTTGATTTATTTCAATTTCAAATCCAAGCATACTTGACAAAATTTCCATGGTTTTTGGAAAATCCTTTATGTTGTCGTGTTTTTGAATAAAGTTAAACATATCACCAGTTTCACCACAGCCAAAACATTTATAAACTCCACGGTGATCATCTATATGAAATGATGGTGTTTTTTCATTATGAAATGGGCACAGAGCTTTAAATCTATTGCTGCCATTTTTAGTAATTTTAATCCTATTCGATATCACATCGGATATTTTATATCGTGATTTTATCTCATTTGTATCAATTTTGTTGTTCATCGTTTTTTAACATTGTGTAATATTTTTTTATCTGCTCATAATATTTCGAGTCATGAAAATTTTTCGCAGCAATTGCTTTTTCAATACTCAGCTTAGCCTCTGTAATTTTTCCCGCATTGTAAAATTGCATTGCCGATATTAAATCCGATAAACCTTCAACTCCGCTATTGTTAATTTTATCGCAAGCATGCTTTATTAAATCGCCAATATTATAATATTTATAGTCAGTAGTAAATAAAACATAGAGTTTTTCAATACCATTTTTGACATCATCAGACTCTTTTCCAAATCTTACCAAGCAATCAGCGTGCTCATATTCAATTAATTTATTGTTATTTAAGAGTGATTTTGTAATATGAAAATAGTAGTTTGCATTTGCTATATTTCCAAGCGAACAATATGATTGCGCCAAGGTTTCATTGATATATGGATCACTTAAGCTATAAATTCTATTTGCTATATTTATCGCTTTTTCGTATTCAGAATTTGCAAAACAATAGAACATATTTCTGTATAAATTGTAGAATTCAACTCTGTTAGATAACCCTGTTGGCATGCCTGATTTATTGGAGTTAATGGTGATTTTATTCTCTTGTTTTTTATTTAAACCAAGAATTTTCGCCTTTACTCTTTGGAATTTCTCCTCAATTTTAAGATCAGTTGATATCATGCTTTTGTCCTCCATATTGTAATATCTTTCAATCATATTAAATCTTTCATCAGGCAGGGGGTGGGTTGTGAAATATCGAAATAAATCTGGTATATCACTACGAATATTTTTC
This sequence comes from Rickettsia typhi, assembly GCA_945878495.1. Classification (GTDB taxonomy): domain Bacteria; phylum Pseudomonadota; class Alphaproteobacteria; order Rickettsiales; family Deianiraeaceae; genus CAMCTP01. Next base: position 9,328 of record CAMCTP010000019.1, read on the forward strand.
TTAAATTCAGTCATTAGATCTAAAATTCCTGCGACACTTGAATTCGATCGACTCAACAAAAGCATTGCTTTTGAATCTGCCTCGGTCTCAAACTCTCTTGAATGTGAAAGTACAGAAGAGGATGAGTGACCGGTTGCAATCGCCGTTCCACCAATCAAAGCAGCGGCTGCTCCACCGGATGCTGCAAGAAGCAAGGTTGTCATAGCCCCACCTGCAACTCCTTGTTTTGCAGCTTGAGATCTTGCGATCTGACCTCTTAACGCATGAGAAAGTAAAACGTGAGATAATTCATGTGCGAGAACTCCTCTAAATAAATTTGAGTTATCATAGGCTTCAATCAATCCCGAATATATATATATATCGGAGCCTGTTGCAAATGCATTAATTTCGGGCTGATTGATAAACAAAATGTCTATTTTCGGTAATTTTAACTCATCAGTTTGATTTCCATAAACCGCCAGAGGTTTTATACCAGATGCTAAATCGCTTTGTGTTTGACCTATTTTATAAACCGGAATTGCAGGTATATAGTTTGTATAAAAAGTTGGTCTGTAAATTGGTGATGCTTTTTCAATTGTAGAGTTTTGACTTTTGAAAACTCCACCTCTTGATTGCATTTGATCTGCAATTAACATTGGCTTGGCAATTTCTTGGAAGAATGATTCAATTTCTACATCTCTAATAACATTTCCAGCTTTTACATTTTGATAAAAGCAAAGCAAAAAAGCTAAAATCGAGCTATAAAGTATCTTTATTCGCCAATATTTCATCTTTTGATTCAATTGATATTGGAACTAGTTTTTCAGAGATTCTTTTTGTTAGACCGCCTAGAACTTTTCCGGCACCGATTTCGAACAAACGCTCAAATCCTTCACCCTCAGCATATTCTATCGACTCTCTCCATCTTACAGTTCCGGTCACTTGATTTGCCAATAATTCCCTGATATCACAGCTTGTTGAAACTGCTTTTGCGGTATAGTTTGCAATTACCGGAATTTTTGGATCACAAATAGTAATATCTTCAAGAGCAGATTGCATTTCTTCTTTTGCTTTTTGCATTAAAGGCGAGTGAAATGGCCCAGAAACAGGAAGTTTAACGGCTCTTTTAATACCCATTTCCTTTGACAATTCAATCGCACGATCAATTGCCTGTATAGATCCGGAGATTACGGTTTGACCAAATGAGTTATCATTTGCAACAACCAAGGTTTCTCCTTCATGTCTGCTGGCAGTTATTAATTCAACAATTTGTGAATCATATTTTGCACCTATAATTGCAGCCATTCCTCCAGTTCCATCTGGAGCTGCATTATTCATTGCATGACCTCTAATTGAAAGTATTTTAGCCGTATCCTTTAGAGATATAGCATTTGCGGCACATAATGCAGAGTATTCACCCAAAGAATGTCCGCATAATATTGCAGCCATATCTGATATTTTTTTCCCTGTTTCCTCTTCAATAGCTCTAAGTATTGCCATTGAAACACACATCAATGCTGGTTGAGCATTGTATGTAAGAGTTACTTCTTCTTGAGTAGATTCAAAGATAATTTTTGTCAAAGAAAAGCCCAAAGCTTCATCAACTTCATTAAAAACATCCCTTGCAACTTGATAGTTGTCATAGACATTTTTACCCATTCCCAGATACTGCGACCCTTGACCTGGAAAGGCGAAAATAGTTGTTTTATTCATTGATTTTAATAAAATCTGATTTACTATATTTATAGAAATTTTATTGTCTAGTAAAAAATATGTGTGGAGTAATTGGCTTGATCAGCAAAGAGAAAAACATGATAGACGGTGCACTTTCAACCCTAAAAAGACTTGAATACAGAGGCTATGATTCATCAGGAATCGGCTTTATTCAAAGCAACGAATTAAAGGTTATAAAAAAAACAGGTAAAATTATTAATCTTGAAAATGCCTGCAAGAATCAAAACCTAGAATCAGAAATTGTAATTGGACATACAAGATGGGCTACTCACGGTAAAGTAACAGAAGCAAATGCACATCCTCATTTTGGAACAAAAGTAGCCGTCATACACAACGGAATTATAGAAAATTACGCCATATTAAAAGATTTTCTCACTAACAAAGGATTTGAATTTAAAACCGAAACAGATACAGAGGTAATACCTCATTATATAGAATACAGACTTGGTCTTGGCGATAGCTTTACCGAGGCTTTTAGAAATACAATAAAAGAATTAAAAGGAGCTTTTGCAATCTTGGCAATATATCAGGATCAAAATAATATAATAGCCTTCGCAAAACAAGGTTCACCGCTAGTAATTGGAAAAATGGCAAACGGATACTGCTTGGGATCAGATGCTTTTTCATTGATAGAATTTACAAACAGCGTTATATATCTTGAAGATGGAGACTTTGGTTTTGTCGATGCAGATGGATTGGAAATATTTGATAAAAATCTAGAAAAAGTTACCAGAGCCGCACGAAAAACCGATGCTAAATCAATAATACCTGCCAAAGACGGATATAAGCATTACATGATTAAAGAAATTAATGAACAGCCAATTATATTAAGATCGATAATAAATAAATACATCAATAGCGACTATACGATAAATTTAAATATACCAGAAATTGATATTGCAAAATTTAAAAGAGTGTCTTTTATTGCATGCGGAACCTCATATTATGCAGCAATGATTGCTGGACAATTTTTTCCAAAATATGCCGGAGTAAATGTTGAATATCATATAGCATCTGAATTTAGATATCAGGAATATATAATAGAAAAAGATACACTTTATGTAGCTATATCTCAATCAGGCGAAACTGCCGATACCATAGCATGCTTAAAATACATCAAAAGTAATGGAGGAAAAATTCTGGGACTTGTAAATGCAGAATCCACAACCATGGAAACAATAGCTGATGAAATAATGCAACTCGAATGCGGCGCTGAAATATCAGTTGCCTCAACAAAAGCACTAAGTGCGCAGATTTTATGCCTAGAAATACTTGCTTTAAAAATTGGATCAACAAAAGGATCGATAGATAAAAATACCATATCAGAAGTGATTCAAGATGCTGAAGAAGCAATAAAAAGGGCTGGCGATCTACTGAAAAATCAAAATTGGATAGATGGAATTAGAAATATATCATCCAAAATATCAGAATACAAAAGCCTTATTTATCTTGGAAGAAATACAGCAGGAGCAATTGCGGCAGAAGGTGCATTAAAAATGAAAGAATTATCCTATATACACTGCGAGGCAATGCCGGCTGGCGAATTAAAACATGGACCAATCGCATTAATAGACAAAAATATACCAGTTATATGTTTAGCTCCAAATCATTTATTTGATAAAACTGCTTCAAATATAGAAAATATATTTTCAAGAGATGGAAGAATAGTCTTAATATCCGATAAAAGTGGGCTTGAGTATTTCAGTAAATTTAATGATCAAATAATTGGTTCAATTGAGGTTGATTCAACAAAATTTGAGACAATAGCAATTCAATATGCGATTGTTATGCAATTATTGTCATATTTTACAGCAATAGAAAAAGGATGTGACGTTGATCAACCCCGAAATCTAGCAAAATCTGTAACTGTTGAATAGTAAGATGGATTTATTCGGAACTCCTGAAATTGAAATACAACCCATCAAAGTTGAGCCAGTAGTAAAGATAATGCCCGATAAATTACAGGAAGATATAAAACCTGAACCGGAGATAAAAATCGAAATTACAAATCGAAATCACCACGAGGAATTCAAGAAAATTACCCAATTATTCACAACAGAAAAACTCCATCATTGCGTTATACTATATGGAATAAAAGGAATAGGTAAAATGGAATTAGCAGTCGATATAGCAAAATTTATTTTAAGCGATAATTCACTCGCAACGCAAGAAAAAAATATAGCATTAGTTGAAGCTGGGCATCACCCTGACTTATTCATTCTCGCAAATGAGTCTAATATTGGAGTTGACGAAGCGAGAAAGATTAACCATTTCACATCCATGAAGGCAACCTATGGAGGATCGAAAATAGTTATTATCAATAAAATCGACTATCTCAATAGACAGGCCTGCAATGCAATTTTGAAACTCCTAGAAGAGCCACAAAGCGATATATACTATATATTAATTAGCGATAATTTATCAAAAATAATTCCTACAATCAAATCAAGATCAATTGCTATCAATATTAAAAATAACAAGATAAATGAATTTTTTCAAACTGAACCGATAAAATCAATGGATTTACAAGACGCTAAACTTCTGAAAGATTTTACACATTGTTCAATCAATCAAGCAGTGAAATTAATAGAAAGTAAAATATTAAATCATCTAGGTTTTGCTATTGATTTATCGATATCAAAAAATCTCAATCCAATTGAAATAGATGGATATTTCAACAAACTTGAAATTTCAGACGCTAATTTATTCAGTATTTTAACATATACTGCAAGTATTTACAATCCATTGCGAGACTCAAGAATTATACTTCCAACATCGTGTAAAAATTCAGATCAAATAAACGAATTTTTTAAAAAAAATCGCAATCGCACGGCAGAATTAGTAGTGTCAAAGTATTTCCAAGCATATAACGAAATATTGCAAATGATTTCAAACAAAAAGATTTTCAATCTTGATAACTGTCATTTAATATATTCAATATTGATCAAAATACGATCAACATTCTAGGTTTGGTGCAAAAACTTCAGTAATTGTCCACTTAAAATTAACCGCTTCAACAAGATATAATCCAGCGTTTTTATAATCAATTCTATCATCAGATTCAACCAATCGCTCAAGATTATAAAATGTACCCCAATGTGCTACAATAAGCGGACTTGGAAATTCTAATGCTTCCAAAAATCCAGCCTCAACTCTTACCATTGAGCTTTGATAACTTTCCACGCCATTTCCGATAAATTGTCCGGATTCCCATTTCATCCAAAGCTCTACCGAAAGATCAGCTTTTCCCTCTAACTCTCCAAAATTATACTCTCTAAGATTTGGCACTTGAAAACTCTCCAGATTTTGGTTTTGAGTAGCAATATTTGCTGTATTAATCGCACGTTTTAAATTACTTGTCACAACTGTTTTAATATCAAGATTGTGAATATTTTCATCAATAAATTTTCCAGTCATTTCAGCCTGCTTAACTCCGTTTTTATTAATGTCGAAATCAAGCACCCCATATACAAGGTTTTGAAGGTTTCCATCGGTTTGACCGTGACGAAGAATATAAAATTTGCAATTTTGAATTTCTTTTAGCATTTATAAATCAATCGTTTTTCTAATTTTGCCTGAACAATTATAAACACAACAAATGATACAATTAATAGCACAAGCATACTTATATGCATTGAAAGCGTAGGTAATAACCCTTGATGCATTAATCTTGTAATTGGTGCAATTAATATATAGAATGGGTTAAAGTATGACAATTTAAACATTATTGCTGGCATTTTTTCAATAGGATAAAATATCGGCGTCACCCAAAGTGAAATCATCAACACATTATCAATTAAAAATCCAAGATCTTTAAAATATGGATAAATTACGGCAATTGAGTGAATTACGAAAAATAATACCGTGCAAGCGTATAGTAAGTATAGCGGATAAAATGCCATATTCCAATGTAGTGGCACTTTATCAAATACAGCAACCATAAGCAAACAAGCAAACAGAGATATGATGTAAATATATAAATTATTAAATACACAAACCATAGCCCATATGCTTTTTTTTATTTTAAATCTTGATATAATTGAGACATTGCTAAATATCAATATTTTTGACTCACCCAGAGCCAAGGAGATAAAATTTAGCATCATCAAGTTGTACGAAATATATGCAATATAATTCTCACACTCAATATTGATGACGTTTTTAAAAACATAGCCCATAAAGCTAATTTGTATCATCGGTTTAATGGCAATCCATATTTTTCCAGCTTTTGTATTACCATACAACGACTTTAATCGTAAATTATGAAGAGTTATCAAATCTGACAAATAAAATTTAATTTGAGAAATCATAATTTTTCATAAAATTCTATCATCTCCTCAACCTCACCCTGATTAACAATTCTACCAGAATTCATCACATAACAATAATTACACAATTTTCGTATTTCATCGACATTGTGACTTATTGTAAGACCTATGTCAACTTCATTCCATTTTTGCAGCATAAAATCGTATGATTTTTTAATAAAGTCTCGATCGCCGGTTGCAAATGCTTCATCAAGAATTATTATATCTCCTTTTTGAAAAACAGTGGCTGAAAATATCAATCTTGCTCTCATCCCCATTGAGTATAGCTTTATTGGCACATCTATTTTATCGCCAAGTTCAGAAAACTCAATAATTTTTCGTTCAATTTCAAAATTCCAATCACCACCTTTTCCGTTGTATATAAACATCAATTTAATATTATCCCTGCCAGTTAATTCACCATTCATACCAGCGCCAAGGTCGAGTACTGGTAAAAAAGATCCCTTTGTTTCAATACTTCCGCTTGACAGGGGATAGGTTTGCAGAATTGCACGCATAAGCGATGTTTTGCCTGCTCCGTTTTTCCCTAAAAATCCAATTCTATCGCCAGTTTTTATTGATAGATTAATATCAGTTAATATATCGATTTCTTTTGTCGTAATTTTTTTGGTTTTACCAAGCAAAATATCTCGCATGGAAACCACTTTTTTCTCAGGATTATCAATGGTTATAGTGGCGTTTTTAAGAATGATTTTACTTGACATATTTTTTGACCATCTAAGCCAATTTATTGCTACTTTTTTTATTGTCAATAATAAGAATGGGTTTATGATTTTAGTAAATTTGGTTTTATATGAACGGAAACTCAACAAACAATGATAACAAGAGTGATGGAAAAAGCAATGGCTTTGTAGGATTTTTAGAAAACCTACT
>CAMCTP010000020.1 GCA_945878495.1 Rickettsia typhi
AGCATAATACAAAAGATGAAGACGGTTCAAATTTGAGACCTGATATAGTTATATCCCTTCCAGATGATAAAAAAATTATTATCGATTCAAAAGTATCATTAACCAGTTATGAAAAATATACCTCCGCCGAAAACGAAGTGGAAAAGCTAAAATCCAGCGATGACTTTCTCATATCTATTAAAAATCACATACGAGGTCTTTCAAAAAAAGATTATCAAAAACACCTAAATGGAAACTCACTAGATTTTGTAATAATGTTCATGCCAATTGACGCAACCTTCTTTCTCGCAATGCAACGAGATCAAAACCTATTCAATGAAGCATTGAGGCAAAATATCGTCATTTCAAGTCCAACTACACTGATTCCAATAATAAAAACAATTAGCCAAATGTGGCGAGTAGATAATCAAATCAAAAATGTCCAAGAAATAACCAAAAAAGCTGCCAATATATACGATAAAATGCATGGATTTGTTGAAAATTTCGAACGCATTGGCAATGGAATATCTTTCCTTTCAAAGTATTATGAAGCGTCAATTGGGCAATTGTCAACAGGTCGTGGTAATTTCATAGATCAGCTTGAAAGCTTAAAAAATATGGGGCTTTCTCCGGCAAAAAATCTATCAGATAAATCAGAGTCCTTGAAAAAAATATCTCAAGATATCGAACATATAGCAAATGCAGACAAAAAAGATCAACTACTCTAAAAAAACTTGATATATAAAAAAATAAATCCACAATCTAAAAAATTCTAACTTTATGGACAGCGTAAACGAAAAACAACCTGAAGAAATAACTCTGAATTTTGGACCACAACACCCTGCTGCACATGGTGTTCTTAGATTGGTTTTAAAGCTACAAGGTGAGAAAATAACACATGCAGATCCACATATCGGATTTCTTCATAGAGGTACTGAAAAATTAATAGAAGAAAAGACATACCTTCAAGCCCTACCCTATATGGATAGGCTAGACTATGTATCGCCAATGTCTCAAGAGCAAGCTTACTGCTTGACCGTTGAAAAATTACTCGGTATAACTCCGCCAAAACGAGCACAATACATAAGAGTTTTATTTGCAGAAATATCACGCCTATTAAATCACTGCATGGCTGTTTCATCTCACGGAATTGATACCGGAGGAATGACCCCATTTTTATGGCTTTTTGAAGAAAGAGAAAAGATGATGGAATTTTACGAAAAAGTATCCGGAAGTAGACTTCATGCAGCATACATAAGACCTGGTGGAGTTGCAAAAGATTTACCAGACGGACTTGAAGAGGAAATTTTAAAATTCTGCGATCACTTTTTAAAAGTTGTCGACGATGCAGAAACGCTGCTAACTGAAAATAGAATCTTCAGAGAAAGAAACATAGGAATAGGGGTAATAACACGAGAAGATTGCCTACAATACGGCGTATCTGGGGTTAATTTGCGAGCATGTGGAGTAGCTTGGGACTTAAGAAAATCAAACCCATACGACTCTTATGAAGACTTCGATTTTGATGTAGCAATCGGAGAAAATGGCGACTGCTATGATAGATATCTTGTAAGGATTGCTGAAATGAGAGAATCTGTCTCAATAATTAGACAGGCAATTAATAAAATGCCAAAAGGAGATTTTAAACTTCAAAACAACAAAATTTCAATACCAGATAGAGAAAAAATGAAAACCTCAATGGAGGCAATGATACACCATTTTAAACTTTTCTCCGAAGGATTTCATGTTCCAAAAGGTAATGCTTATGTTCCAACCGAAGCTCCAAAAGGGGAATTCGGTGTACATATTACATCTGATGGCTCAAATAAACCATACAGATGCTACCTTCGTGCCCCAGGTTTTACCCATCTTCAGCTAATGCAAAAAATAGTAAAAAATCATTTCTTATCGGATATAGCTCCTATTTTAGCATCACTTGATATCGTATTTGGAGAAGTTGATAGGTAGAAATTATCTTTGCTTCTTGTTCAGAATAACTAAATATTTTTTTTGTTACAACAATCTATTTCCCATTGTCTGAATCTCAGATGCAGCTTCATTGTCTTGCACTATATTTACATTCTTCACTTTATAACTATTTATCAACCCAGTGTTAACTTTTTCGAATAAATCAAGATCAATTCCTTTGTTTATCTCTAGATTATCAATCATTTTCGCAGCCCCATTATGTCCGTAAACAATTGCATGGGTAGATCCAAGATTCATATTTTCATATGATGTTATTTTATCAAGCTCGGAAAATGGAATAGATTTTACTTTTTTTATTCGATCAATAAATTTGTCACTAGATGCTCCATAGCCTAGATAAATTATATCATATTTCTTATAATTTGGCATGCTTGTTTCAAGTTTTTTTAATATTGTCGACAGATTTGCTGGAATTAAAGCATCATCTTCAAATACTAAGACTGATTTATATCGATTTTTTATTACCTCAAGCATTATCTCGTAATGAGAGCAGTAAATACCAAGCTCTCCAGCTTGAAGCGGATGTCCGACCCTAGATTGCGATGGTTTATACGTATAATTTAATGTTATGTTCGGACAATATATTTTATACTTTTCTCCAATTCTAAAAACTTCCTTTCCAGATTTTAGATCTTTGCCGTAAAATATCTTACCCTTCTCGTTTTCAATTGGTAAATCTAGACCCAAAATTGCTTTAAATCTTTCAAATTTTAAACCTTGAGACTCCAGTGCATTAGATATTTTGCTTAATCTTTCTTTACTTTTATCTAAATTTATTACATAAATCTTTGAAAGCGGTATATCATATTTTTTTACAGGAAATGTAAAATATGCACAACAAAGAACTACCGTTAATATTGTTCCGTAAATTAAAAATTTTATCATTTTTTTTCAAAATCCAATAAACCATTTGGTAGATTTATTTAATTTGCAATAGTTAATTTTAAATTATTTAATGCCATAAATACTATTTGCCCCTCATCCAACGATGTTTAGAAAATTGGTGTAATGGCAAATAAAAATTTGCGCTAAAATGTGATCGAAATCAGGGACTCTAGCTTATTACACATTTATACCACTACCGATTATAATAACTGTCGATTGGCGAAGGGCTGGTAAAAATAGCCGGAGAAATGCAATTGTCAAGAAAAATAAACTACGAAGGAATGCAATATTACCCCCCACCTAACCTATTCCAACATCATTTGTTTTGACGGATTTTGTTCCATTTTTAATAAAATTTTTCTCCGCTTTTATAGCATCGTTTATTATATTACAAATTTTCTCAGATGAATCGAGTTTTGCAAACTTTTTAATCCCCAGAGACAAATCAAATAGTTCTTTCGGAGATTCGATAATTGATGAAATTACCAAGGACAGTTTATTTGCATTAAAATCTCGCTCCTCTATTAAAATACATCCTCCGCCCTCATATACGCATCTTGCATTTAATAACTGATGGTTATCTTTTGCTGATCTCAATGGGACGAAAATTGTCGGAGCTCCAGAAGCAGCCAAGTCGCAAATACTACCGGCACCACTTCGTGAAATACACAAATGAGACATAGTCATTAACCTCCCAGCATCAGGGAAAAAAGATTGTACATGGCTTTTTACTCCCATATCGTTATATTTACCAACAACAGATGAAACATCTTCAGACCTGCATTGATGATAAACAAATAAGCGATCTCTGATTGATTTATCTAACATTGCTGCCGTTTCCAAAAATACTTTTGTCAATATCGCCGACCCTTGACTTCCGCCTAAAATCAATATATTAATCTTTTGAGACGTTCGATAAAAAGATGGATAATTTATGTTGTGATTTTGATTTTCATAATATAATTCAGCAATTTCCTTTCTGATTGGCATACCAACAAATACAGCTTTTCGTAAAGTAAATCGATAAAAACCATGGGTATCGGCGAATGATGTCATTATCTTTTTAGCAAAAAAAGATGCTAACCTATTCGAAAAACCAATAAAAGCATTTTGCTCATGAATTAGTGATGGAATTTTTCTCAAAAACGATGCGAGAATTACCGGAAATGAAGTATAGCTTCCAAATCCAATAGATAATCCTATGCGGTAAATTTTTAATAAATTAAAGCACTGATATGTAATCTTAATAGTTCTAAATATCAAACCAATCTTTCCAAGAAAAGATCGACCAGATTGTTCTGCATCCAAAACCAACAGGGTAAAATTCTTACTTTGAATAATATCGTTAAAATATTTGCTAAAATTATGAAATCTCTTGTCGGTTAAAAATAAAACTTCATAGCCATTTTTAATCAAGTCCTCAGCAACTACTAATGCCGGAAATATATGACCACCAGTTCCTCCAGAGGCAATTGCAATGGTTGACTTTACTCGTTTTTTACTTTTGAAAAATTTTCCCAACATATTTAAAAAGGACTATATAATTTTGAATACTGATTATTAATATACCTAGATTCTTTTGTAAAACACATTGTTATACCTATAACGATACCCATAGAAATTAAAGCCGACCCACCATAACTAACAAACGGAAGAGTCATTCCTTTGTTGGGCAATATTTTTAAATTAACTCCAATGTTAATAAATGCCTGACAAAAAAACAAAAACATATTGCCATAAACGGTATAAATACTGACTTTATCCCGAGTGCATTGTGTAATTAAAATCATATTTCTAGTTGCTATTACAAAATACAAACAAATTAAAATTATTGCAAATAAATATCCAAATTCCTCACAAATTGTTGAAAAAATAAAATCTGTATGAGAGTCCGGTAAGTGATATTTTATCGTTCCATTTCCCAGTCCCTTGCCAAAAAATCCTCCTGATTTTATTGATTCTTGAGACTTCTTTAATTGATATCCAACCTCCTGACCACCGACCATGGTCATTACTCTGCTTTTCACATGCGGAAAAGCAAAAAAAGCAAATACCATTAATCCAATCACCGTTCCTCCAAGACTAAATATATATTTCAACCTCATTCCGGCAAGAAATAACTGAAAAACACAAATCATTGCAAATAAAATTAAACTTCCAAAATCCGGCTGAAGAATTAAAAAAAAACATATAACTGATAACAAGCCAAGAGATTTCAAAATCCTTGATCTATCAAGATCTCCTTTTGATCCAAGTATTTTTGCATTAACGATTATAAAAAATGGCTTTAAAATCTCAGAAGGCTGGATTGATATACCGCCAAATCCAATCCATCTTGATGCTCCTTTTATGTTTATACCAAAAGGAATAACTGCTATCAACATTACAAGCGCTAAACAAAGCAAAATATTCGAATAAAACAATATTTCACCCTTCTTGCTGTTTGCAAAAAAAAGCATTAGAAATATACTAAATCCAAGAAATACAATATGCTTTGCAATAAACCCAAATGCTGAAACATGTATTCTTAAAGATATAGGAATTGCGATCGTTAAAACCGAAATAAGACCAAATCCTATAATAAATAAACAGCCATAAAATGTAAATGAATCGATATCCCTTAAGGTATCCGAAATAGACTTACTAACCCTTGTAAAAAATGTTTCTATGCAGCCTAACCCCATATATTAGAGTTCTGATAACTTATCCAATGCTACCAATATATCATCTATAACATCTTTTTCATCTTCCATTCCGATATAAATTCGCATTACCGTTTGATCATTAAATTTTTTTGCAACACCAACCCTATGAGCGAGGCTATAAGGTATGCATAGAGATTCAAAACCGCCCCATGATAATCCGATTTTTATAATCTTTAACTCATCGAAAAACACCTTCAATTGCTCATTGGTGTATTTCTTTTTTAATACAATTGAGAACAGGCCAACAACATCTCCAGTTGTATACTTCGCCAGTCTTTCTTGTTGAACTTCATCCTTGTTAAAATATGGATGTAATATTCTGTCAATCACTCGGTGATTCGCTATCTCATTCATCACAACATAACCTCTTCTAACAGAATCTGAAACCCTTAATCCAAGAGTTTTCAAACCTCTAAGTGCCAAATAAACTGCGTTTGAATTTGCATGATTGCCGGAAATTGTAGCAAAATCATACAGTTCTTTGAAATGCTTTTTCTTCACACTAACAGTTCCAAGCATGGCATCGCAGTGACCAATTACAAATTTCGTACAAGAATGTGCAACTACATCAATTCCAAAATCCATTAAATTTTGTAAAAATGGAGTCATCATTGTATTGTCGCAAATTGTAACAAGATTTTTCTCCTTTGCCAAATTAACTATACCATCAATGTCCTCGATCTCAAATGTACCAGATGCACAAAATTCAAAAAATATAGCCTTGGTATTTTTTTTTACCTTTGATTCCAAATCTCCTACTGTTAGAGAATCGTAATAAGAATATTCAATATTATACCTTGGTAATATATTCTCTATTATCTTTCTGGTGCTTGAATATAGTCCATCGGAAACCAATAAATGATCGCCTGATTTTAAAAATGAAATTATAGAATAAAAAATAGCACTCATGCCACCGTTTGTCACCAGCGTATAATCCGAACCTTCTAAGCTATCCATTGCTTTTGAAAATTCGTATGTTGTTGGATTTCCAATCCTTCCATATTCGGGAAATGGAGCCAAATCTTCAACTGAATTTATACCTTTTCTGCAATAATTAAAAAATGCGTCAATATCATTATAAAGAACAGTAGAGCCTTGGTAAATCGGACTCATGACCATCTGCATATTTTGAAATTTGGTGTCAAACTTATCATTATGAATACATTGCGTTGATTTATTTATATGTTTCATGTGTCAAAAATCCTACAGATCAATTAAAAAACTATTTTACAATAAAGTCAATAAAAATCTTGATTAATATTTTTTTTATCACACACAGTTATCTACTAATTATTAGCACACAAAATGATATCAACAAAAATTAACCAATTGGATACCTTTATAGATACCGTTCCACACGTTGAAACTGTGAGCATAGCATTTGGCGTTAAAAGCGGAAGCTGCGATGAATCAGAAGCAAACAATGGAATATCTCACTTTCTTGAACATATGGCTTTCAAAGGGACGGCAAAGAGGGACTATCTTGAAATAGCAAAAATAATAGATAATGCTGGAGGGTATATCAATGCATATACCGCAAAAGATAGAACGGTTTATTATGTAAAATTAATGAAAAATGATCTTGAATTAGGCGTTGATGTTATATCCGATATAGTTCAAAATTCAATATTTCCTGAAAAAGAAATTGAAAAAGAAAGAGGCGTTATTCTGCAAGAATTATCAGCAACTCTCGATAGCCCTGACGATGTTGTTTTTGACAATTTCTACCGAGATGCTTTTGGCGAAAATACCAGTCTTGGAAGAACAATACTTGGGCCCAAAGAAAATATTGAAAAACTTCAAAAAAATGACTTTCAATCCTATATTGATTCAAGATACTCAACTGAAAATAGCTGTTTAGCTATATCGGGAAATGTCGATCAAAGCAAAACATCCGACATTATTGAAAAATACTTCGGCAATCTAAAAACTTTCACTCCAAGCGATTCGCCAAAAGACCAATATTCCGGCGGTTCTAGCATTACCCATAAAGAAGATTTACAACAGGTTCAGTGCGTTCTTGGCTTTAAATCTGAACAATATACATCGGAAAATAAATACGCAATCGGCATTCTATCAAGCATACTTGGTGGAGGAATGTCATCAAGATTATTTAGAGAAATAAGAGAGGAAAGAGGCTTGGCTTATACAGTTTCAAGTTTCAATGATGCTTATGAAAATACCGGACTTTTTGGAGTGTACGCAGGAACATCTCCGGACAAAGTTGATGAATTTTTAACCGCAACAATCGATGAATTGAAAAAAATCAGCGATGGAATAACTGACGAAGAAATGTCAAGAGTTATCAAGCAAACTCAGTCAGGAATTGCTATGTCAAATGAAAGCACAAATTCCAGATCGCAAAAACTAATAACAGACAATCTACATCTTGGACGAGTAGTGGAATATTCTGAAATCATGGAAAAAATTCAAAATGTTACAAAACAAAATATAATAAATCTTGCACAATCGATTTTTAAATCAAAGCCAACACTTACAATATACGGCAATACAAAAGGCATAAAATCCACCTATGAGTCTTTTTGCAATGCACTTGCCATATAACTTGACAACTAAAATATACAATTTAAATACAATTGATTTTATAAAATAATGAATCCTAATTACGATCAAGCACAGCAAACAAAAAAAATGCTACTCATATCTGGAGTCTGCGTGGCGATAATAATGCTGTGGGGTAATTTTTTTGGACAAACGACTGAAATTCAATCAACTACTAGCGAAAATGAAATCGCAAAAACAGACACAACGCCAGCAGAATCAGAGCAAAAAGATTCTGAAAAAAAACTAATTACCTTGGCTGATGCGAATCAAAATCGAAGTGAGAATGTTTGGGTTTTTGAAAATGAAAAAATCAAAGGAAGTATAAATCTTAAAGGCTTTAAAATCGATAATCTTGTATTACAAAATTACAAAATTGAGAGATCTGATGAAAATGTTCAACTATTAAAACCAGCTGAATCAGATGAATATTATAATTTTGAGCTTGGATTTAAAGGTCCAGACAAAAATAGCGTACCAAGCGAGAAAACAATCTGGAGAAAAACAGATGAAAAGGATGGATTTACCGTATTCACTGCGAATGTTGAAAATACTGAATTCAAAATATCAATCAAGCTTGATGAAAATTATCTATGGAATATAAAACTATCATCCAGCAAACCTGATGACTTCTCGGGTTTTGTAAAACTTAAGAAAAATATCACAAAACTAAAAGATAAAAATTCCTACTCCCACACAGGAATAGCAATGGTTAAAAACGGCGTTTTAGACGAAATAAAATATAAAAATATTGAAAAAAATAAATTCAATACCGAAGAAAAAGCATGGATCGGTTTTGGCGATGTATATTGGTTTTCGGGCATTGTACTTGGCAATAAAAATGAATCAGAAGTTTCGTATTTAAAATCAAAAAAATGCGATCAATGCTATCAAATTCAGGCTTCAAATGCCGAAAATGGTGAATTCAAATTCATGATTTTTACTGGTGCGAAAGATCAGAAAATCATCTCAAAATACCAAGAAGAATACTCAATACCCTCTTTTGATAAGGTTGTCGACTTCGGCTGGTTTTACTTTTTAACAAAACCAATTTCAAGGCTACTTGATATTTTATACATCTTTTTTGGTAATTTTGGAGTTGCGATAATCGCACTAACTGTTATCGTAAGGGCAATTTTATTTCCTCTTGCACAAAAATCCTACAAATCTACGCAAAAAATTAAAGATATAGCACCTGAAATTGAAAAAACCCGTGCACTTTATGCAGACAGACCAAAGCGTGAATTCAACATGGCGGTTGTAGCAATATATAAAGAGCACAAGGTAAATCCTGCTGCCGGATGCCTTCCACTGGTACTTCAAATACCTGTATTTTTCGCACTTTACAAGGTTCTTGTCGTAAGTCTTTCAATGAGAGATGCAGGATTCATTCTTTGGATCAAAGATCTATCTGATCCGGACCCAACATCGATTTTCAATCTATTCGGCCTACTACCATTTGAAACATCGGGAATTTTCCAACTTGGAGTTTTGCCGTTGATACTTGGTGGATCAATGCTATTGCAGCAAAAATTCTCCCCAACTCCAACCGATCCTGCTCAAGCTAAAATGATGAAATTAATGCCGGTAGTATTTACATTCGTATTCGCAGGCTTTCCATCCGGACTTGTTGTCTACTGGATTACCAATAATATGCTTGGAATTTTACAGCAATATATTATATCATTGACATCGAAAAAAAAGATTGATAAATAAAAATAACTACAATATCTAGTTTTGTATTTTTTAATTCAATGAACCATATTAACCAACGAAAAACATTGGAAGAATTAAAAAAAAAATTATCACCATTTAAAAAAGAGAGGCAAATACTTAATATCTTGGCTCGTGATAATAAGTATAAACAACTTGCGGAAGAGCAATTAAAGTCAATAGACGAGCAACAAGTCAATGGCACCAACGATAATGATGTTACTTTTTTTTCATCACAACAAATAAGAGAAATAATTGATAATAATAAAGACCCAGAGCAAGAAATAAAGACCTCCATTAATCAAATTGAAGCTCAAAAAAAGCCAAAAAATCTACAAATCGAGAATTATAATAAATTCTATCAACAAAATTCATACGAAGATCGAGAGGCTCGCCAACAACACAAAATCACAAATAAGCAAAGTGAAATTACAATAGAAAAAATAGCAAATTCGAAACCAAAAGGAAATAGTGTGTCAAACTTTTTTAGGAATCTCTTCTCCGGAGGAAAAAAGAAAGTATCGTCTATAAGTCGCTAATCCTATAGACTCATTTTCCTAACCAAAGCTATCACATGATCAGCAACATCCGCTCCGGCTGGAATTTTATGATCTGGTTTTCCATTTATATAAACCAAGTGCTGACCCGATCCGGCACCCGTTATTCCTATATTCGTATGCTTAGCCTCCCCTATTCCATTTACAACACAACCAAGGACTGAAATTGTTATCGGCTTTATTATATTTGCAGTGGCGGTTTCAATTTTCGCAATAGTTTTGCAAACATCAAATTGTTGCCTTGCGCATGATGGACAGGATATAATATTCACGCCCCTGTGTCGTAAATCTAAACTTTTTAAAATGTCATAAGCCACGGCAACCTCCTCGTGTGGATCTATTGACAATGAGACCCTCATGGTATCACCTATTCCATTCATCAGCAAGTATCCAAGTCCAATCGATGATCTTGCTGTTCCAATTCCCCTAGTTCCGGACTCCGTTATTCCTAGATGCAGTGGGTAATCGCACGCCTCCGCCAACAACTCGTAAGATTTAATTGCAAGCATAACATTCGATGCTTTAACACTAATTTTTGTTTCAAAAAAATCTAAATCTTCAAGTATTTTTACTGAATTCATCGCACTTTCAACCAAGGCTTCAGGACATGGCTCTCGATATTTTACCAACATCGCTTCCTCCAAAGATCCTGCATTAACCCCAATTCTAATACTACATCCATTATCTTTGGCTGCTTTTACAAGCTCCATTGCTCGCTCTTTTGAACCTATTGTTCCCGGATTAATTCTGAGACACTTTGCTCCAGCCTCTGCAGCCTCAATTCCTCTTTTGTAGTGGAAATGAACATCTGCTATAATTGGCACGGGTGAATTTTTTACAATCTCACGCAATGCAAAGGTTGACTCTTTATCTGGCACGGAAACCCTAATCAACTCAGAGCCAGCGGCTACACATTTCTCAATTTGCAAAAGTGTTTCCTTGGCATTGCTCGTCAAGGTATTTGTCATGGTCTGAACCGCAATTGGATGATCTCCGCCTATCTTCACATCGCCAACAGAAATAACCCTAGATTTTCTTCTGGTAATTTTTTTGTAGTCTTGCGATTGAAACATTTTATTGCAAAATTTTATCAACCTAGTGAAATACTTTTTGTTGTCAAATATTTTTTATTGCGATTTAAAATAAATAAAATATCCTAACTATAATATTGATAAATAAATGATAAAACATCTACCAAATGCAATCACAATATTCAGATTTGCTTTGATACCTGTGATATCTGTTATGATGCTCTCTGGTAAATCACAAAAATCATTGATTGGACTTTCAATTCCTTGTATATTATTTATTATCGCAGCAATCAGCGACTTCCTTGATGGCTTCCTTGCTAGAAAATTGAACGCTGAAAGTAAATTTGGAATATTCTTCGACAATATAGCGGATAAATTACTAAATATATCTCTAATATGTATATTGATCAAAAACGGCGGTATTTGGTTAGTTCCAGCAATTATAGCAATTTCACGAGAAATTTTAATATCATCGTTAAGGGAATATATGGCATTAAATCTGTCGGTAAAGGTTCCTGTTGATATATACGGGAAGATTAAAACAGCAATGCAATTTATAGCACTGGCTATAATTATTCAAGCCTGTTTTTCAGGATCTCAAATGCAAAACTTTATTGGTAATGCGGTATTTACAATATCGGTAATTATCTCGGTAATAAGTGCAGTATTATATACATCTGTTTTTTTCAAAAAATGAGCGTTAAAATATTAATAACAAAAGAGGGATACGAGAGGCTTATCGCTGAAATTAACGATTTGATTCAAATTCAAAGACCGCATGTTACAAAAACAATTTCTGAGGCTAGAGAGCTAGGCGATCTTAGCGAAAATGCCGAATACCACACCGCAAGGGAAAAACAAAGGATTATAGACTCAAAGCTATCATCTCTTCAAAGAATTTTTACAAATGCCGAAATAATTGACATTGCTAATATTGTAAATAAAGATACCATTAGATTTGGCGCAACAGTAACCTATACAAACCACAATCTAGAACGAGACGTAACCGTAAAAATACTCAGTGAGTACGAATCCGATCCGTCAAAAATGTATATTTCTTTAAATACACCAATTGCAAAATGTTTGCTTGGTAAAAAAATTGGAGATTCGGCAAATCTTGAGATAAATAATACAACCCATGAGCTTGAAATTATAAATATTCAATATATATAAATCATATATGATATCGGAAAATATTTTTAGAAAATACGACATTCGTGGAATTGTTGATCAAGATTTTCATTATAGCGATGCATACAAAATAGCTCTTGCATTCGCAGAAGTCTTGAAAGAGTTAAAAATTACGAAAATATCTATTGGATATGATGGTAGAAAATCTTCAGTTGAATTATCAGAAAAATTTCAACTTGGCATTATTGAATCAGGAATAGACGTTTTAAATATCGGTCTCGTTCCATCTCCATGCCTATATTTTAGCGTACATCACTTAAATTTAAACGCAGGAGTTATGATCACAGGATCCCATAACCCAAAGGAATACAATGGTATAAAATTCATGATAAAAGATATGTCGTTTTTTGACGAAGATATCAAGAAGCTTTATCATCGAATTAATGTCGGCGATTTTACACAATCAAACATCAAAGGTTCAGTTGATAAAATTGATGTCAAGTCAGATTACATCAAAAATCTAACACACTTTATCGATAAATCAAAATTGCCAAATATCGCATTTGATGCAGGAAACGGAGCTAGCGGAGAAATCATTCAAAGTATCGCAAATATATTCAACATCCCTAAAAAAAATCTTCTTTACTGCGATATTGACGGAGATTTTCCAAATCATCACCCAGACCCAACGGTGGAAAAAAATATGCAGGATATATCAAAATTAGTGCTCGAAAATCACTGTGATGTCGGTATTGCTTTTGACGGAGATGCTGATAGGATAGGCATTGTCGACGATCTCGGTCGTTTTGTTGCCGGTGATATTTTGGTTGCGATTCTATCAAAATACCTGCTTATGGAAACTGGTGGTGGGAAAATAATCGCCGATGTCAAAGCAAGTAAAGTTCTATTTGATGAAATTGCAAAAAATGGAGGTGAACCAATAATGTACAAAACTGGACATTCATTTATCAAAAAAAAGCTGAAATCTGAAAATGCTTTATTAGCCGGGGAAATGTCTGGGCATATATTTTACAACAATAGATATTTCGGTTTTGACGATGGAATTTATGCGGCAATGAGGCTCATTGAAATTATGCAAAAATATAATGTCAAACTATCCGAGTTAATCGACTCATATCCAAAAATGCACAACACTCCGGAAATTAAGGTTTTCCTACCCGAAGAAATAAAATTTCCAATAATGGAAAAAATAACAACAAATCTAAAATCGCAATATAAACAATATATAGACATAGATGGAGTTCGCGTAAATTTTGATCACGGGTGGATGTTAATTCGTGCTTCAAATACTCAAAATTGCCTTGTTTGCAGATGCGAATCATCAAGTGAATCAGGGCTCGTTGAATTAAAAAATATATTAGAAAATACACTTTTAAAGCATAATTTATCATTATGAAGATATTATTAACATTGCTAATTTTGACCATTTTTACAACCGCTGGAGCAATTGAAAAATTCATATTCATAGGCGGTGACGAAGTTGAAAGCCACGAAAACAAAATTACCAGAGATATTGACGGTGTGCAAATTATCTACAATTGGCGTCAATTAGAGCCTGAATTTGATCAATACGATTTTTCAAAAATACAACATGATTTAAAATACCTCGAATCAAGGGGTAAAAAATTATGGATTCAAATACAGGATAGATCTTTTTGGATCAATAATAAAGCCGTCCCAAGCTACATTATTAATGAGAAACAATACCAAAAAGGAGTAGCTCTTCAAGTCGATAATCCGGGGGAGAATATTCCCAAAGGACATGGCTGGGTAGCCAAGCAATACAACCCAAATGTCCGCAACAGATTTCAAAAACTTTTACAGGCCTTGGCTGAAAAATTTGACGGCAAAGTATATGGAATGAATTTGCCTGAAACCAGCATGGATATTGATGAAAAAGCCGAGCGAAAATATGGCTTTACATGCGATAAATATTTTACTTCAACCATTGAAAATATAAACTTTGCACGAACGGTATTTAAAAAATCTCACGTTGTTCAATACGTCAATTTTTGGCCATGCGAATGGAATAACGATAAAAAATA
>CAMCTP010000021.1 GCA_945878495.1 Rickettsia typhi
GAGCAAAGGACTGAAAATCCTTGTGTCGTTGGTTCGATTCCAACTTTGGGCACCACCTATCTTTTTCTTGATATAGAATCGACACCTATCGCTCCAAACCAAAATCCAATTGCCATTTCTGCAAGAGATAAAACCCCAAGATCTTCCAAAATATATATAGTTTGCTCATATTGCTCTGGATTATTTCCGAATATTCCATAAAAAACAACACAAAGAATAATCGACAAAAAAGCGTAGGTTATTATTGGCTTCATTAAAGCTGTGACATTTAAGATTGTTTTATCCATTCTCGTATATAGTATTTTATCGAGTTTAACTTGATCGGATCTTGCCGTTTTTGCAAATTCTATTTTACTTTTTGCCAGAACTTCCGATATCATGATTTGTTTTTCTTTTATGGTTATTAGGTTTGATTCATTTGACTCTCGAATGATATCCAGTTGAAGCTGTCGTGATTTAATTTCTTTTTCGATTTCCATTTGATTTCTGGCTTTTTCTTCTCTAAAGTTAACATATTTTGAAACAAGGTTTGTTAAGCCGCCAATGATAAGGCTTTCAATCATAAAAATATAAAAAAGTTAAGAAATGTAGAAATTCATAAATTCGTGCCATTCTGACAGAATTGTATCTAGTGGATTTTTTGTTTGAGTGGTAGTTGTATTTTGCTGTTTCTTTTTCCATTCTTGATAGAAAAACTTCCAAGACTTACCCCATGAAAGTTCAAAATGAGGTTGATCTTTTATTGATTTAAAATTTCCACCCCAAGTCATTCCATGTTCGATATCAAGTTTTAAATTCTGGCATATTTTCCAGATCTTTTCGTTTTGAGATAGGTCGTATTTTCCAGAATTATTAACAAAAATATCGCAAGCAAGACCGTAGAAATGAAGAGATTGATATACCTCTTTTGCTTTTGATTTACCGGAATTATAAAGTTCAAGTTGTCTTGCTTCGGTTCTAATGCTTTCGCTAATTTGTGCGTTTATACCTTGTTTGTAACATTCGCCTAGGAGCGTTTCAAAAATATTTTTTACATCATTTTGTAGTAAATTTAGATTTTTTATTGTATTTGTTGATTGCTTCATTTTTCATATAAGTTTCTAAAAATTTAAGATTGGTTTAGTTTCTAAAATTGGAAGCAGAATTATTTTGATAAATTTATTGTGATTATCAAAATTATGTAAAATATTAGATTTATGGATAATATTTTAGTTGTATATTTGATAAATCCGCTAAAAAATATCGTTCTCTTAAAAATTTTTAGTCCGATATGAATGGCTATTATATATAGTAGAAAAAGCGATGTATTTAAGAACGAAATATTAAATTTAAAGAATGAAATATAGAATATTATGCTACCAAAGCCAAGATCTCTTATGAAATTTGCGATTGCTAAGTCTAAGTTTTTTTCTTCTTGCATGGTTTATTTTATCAAATCAATCCATTCATTTTCGCTTAGAGTTTTTACGCCAAGTTCGTTAGCTTTTTTAAGCTTTGATCCAGAATCTTCGCCATAGACCAAAAATGATAAATTTTTAGACACCGCCGACATTACCTCAAACCCAAGTTCATTTGCACGATTTTTTGCCTCTTGCCTTGTCATTTTTGACAATGTTCCAGTAAATATTATTTTTTGATCCTGAAATTTTCCGGTGTGTAATTTCTTAAAAGGCTCTATATTTAAGTATTGGTATAGGTTTTCGAGATTTGCTTGATTATCTTCATCAGTGAAATAATCCATAAAATCTTTTGCTAATTTTGAACCAACTCCATCAAGGTTTTCAATGGAAATAATGCTTTCATGAATTTTTGTTATTGATGTAGATAGTTTAAAATTCTCAATATTATTAAAAAATTTTGCCAGTATAACGGAAACGCCAGATCCACAGCCTTTTATCGAAATAGAGTAAATAAATTTATCGAGTGAGATATTTCTTTTGTTTTCTATGGCTTGAAGTAGGTTGGATATAGATTTCTCACCCATTCTATCAAGCATCATCAACTCTTCCGAGTGATTTTTTATTGTAAAAATATCGGCAAAAGTTTTGATAAAACCTAGTTCAAATAGTCTTTCAATTTGCTTAGCTCCAAGGAAGTTTATGTCAAACGCATCCTTGCTGACAAAGTGTACCAATCTTCCAATTACCTGCTCTTTGCATATTTTATCATTTACGCATTTTAACGCTACCTCATCGATATTTTGAATCAGAGTAGACTTACACGATGGGCAATGGCTTGGTATTTGATATTTTTCCTCGTTTATTTTTTCAACAACCCCAACGATTTGCGGTATTACATCGCCGGCTCGTTTTATTTTTACTATATCGCCTTGGTTAATATCCAGTCTTTCAATTTCATCAAAATTATGAAGTGTAGCACGAGAAACAATTACACCGCCTATATTTACAGGCTCCAGATTTGCAACAGGTGTTATATTTCCAAGTCTTCCAACCTGAAGCTCAATATTGTTTATTTTGGATATTGCTTCAATTCCAGAAAATTTATGTGCAATTGCCCATCTTGGAGTTGAAGACGTATATCCAAGCCTAGCTTGAAGATCTAAATTATCGACTTTATAGACCATTCCATCGATGTCAAAATCTATAGTAGATCTCGCTTTATCTATTTTATTGTAAAATATTATGCAATCTTGAATAGAGGCTTTTTGTAGCATATTTTCATTGATTTTAAAGCCGAGTTTTTTTAAAAGATTTATCGAATCTGAATGAGATTTTGGTTTTTCTATATCGTTATGTAGTTTTATTGCGGCAATTTGATATGTGAAATAGCTTAATTTTCTGGATCTTGTTATTTCCGGATCAAGTATTCTCATTGATCCAGAGGCTGCATTTCTTGGGTTTGCAAATGGTTTTTGATTTGCTGTTTTTTGTTCTGAAACAAGTTCGTGAAATGTAGTTTTTGACATAAAAATCTCCCCTCTGATGTCAAGAAATTCAACCGAAGATTCAATTTTGGTTGGAAAATCTTGAATTGTGATCATGTTTTGGGTGATGTTTTCACCAATTTTACCATCGCCACGAGTTGCTACATAGTCAAGTATTCCATTTTTATAAATCGCAGAAAAAGATAGTCCATCAATTTTTAGTTCGGCTGAATATTCAAGATTTACGATATTTTCAATATTCAGATATCGCTTTACTTTTGTGTCAAAATCAATGACATCGGATTCTGTAAATGCGTTATCAAGGGATAGCATTTTCTGTTTATGCTCAATTTTTTGAAATTTATTATTTGCCTTATATCCAATATCAAGATTTATTTCGCCGCCAAATAAGTCTCCATTTTTCTCCTCTAAAATGGCTGATATATATTCTTGTTTTATTTTGTCATACTCTTCATCAGATATTTCAGGATCATTGTGATCGTAATATAGGCTATTGTGATGATCGAGAAGTTCTTTTAATTTTTTAATATTTTTTTTCATTAACCAGTGTATTTTGTTTTATAATAAAGATAAAAAAATATCTTGCAAATAAAAAAATAGTTTATATCAACCACTGATATTATCTTTAATTATATGTCTACAAAACCAAGCCAAGATTCAGGCTTCAAGGGACTTCGTGCCTATCTTTGGCCGATTCATAGCTATGAACTAAAAAAATTCGTACCGCTATGCCTTTTAATGTGCCTAATACTGTTTAATTATACAGTATTTAGAAATACAAAAGATACATTAATTCTAACTTCAGCTGGGGCTGGAACGATTACATTTTTAAAAATGTATTGCGTTACACCTGTAGCAATATTGTTTGTAATTTTATACGCAAAAGGAAGTAATATATTTAATTCGGAAAAAATATTCTACGCAACAATGGCTCCATTTTTGGTCTTTTTTGCATTGTTTGCTTTTGTTTTAAATCCAAACTTGACATCACTTCAGCCATCAGCTGAATCTGTTGCTGCAATGATTGAATCAACACCTAGGCTCGAAGGGTTCATAAGAATTTATGAAAACTGGGTCTACTCTGTATTTTTTATAATGTCTGAACTTTGGGGATCAATGCTTCTTTCTTTGTCATTTTGGCAATTTGCCAATCAAATTACAAGGGTTACTGAGGCGAAAAGATTTTATGGTTTGTTTGTAGTCGTTGCTAATGTAGCAACAATACTTGCAGGTCTTGCGGTGAAATCATTCTCATCTTTTGCAAAATCAATGGTTCCAGAAGGTGGCGATGAATGGTCATGGATTATAAACTCTTTGATTACAACATCTCTAGTTGTAGGAGTTCTAACTATGATGATTTACAGATGGATGCATAAAAATGTACTTAATGATCCAAAATACTATGAAGTACCAGTTCAAAAAGCGAAAAAGAAAAAACCAACACTTCTTGAAAGTGCAAAGGTTGTATTTACTTCGCCAGAGCTTGGGCTAATAGCTGCCTTGGTAATATGTTATGGTATAACGATTAATCTGGTTGAGGTTCAATGGAAAAATCAGGTAAAGCTTTTCTTTGGAACAGACAAAGCTGCGATGAATGGCTTCATGGGTAGTTATTCCGCTTGGACTGGAGTCTTTACTATAATATTCGCATTCCTATTTGGATCTAATATACTTAGAAAACTTGGATGGGCTTTTAGTGCTTCATTCACTCCTGTTGTAATATTGATATTTGGTTCTACATTCTTCGCATTTATATTAAGTAAAGATTTGGTTGCATCGATTGTTTCAGATCCAGTTTGGTCAGCAGCAATAGTCGGAGCGATTGTTGTTGTTGCATCAAAAGCTGCGAAATACTGCCTATTTGATCCAACAAAAGAAATGGCATATATACCGCTTGATGCTGAGTTGAAGACAAAGGGTAAAGCTGCTGTGGATGTTGTTGCTGGAAGATTCGGGAAGTCTGGTGGTGCCTTAATACAAAGTATATGTTTGATAATGATGTCAACTGCAGATGTATTGGTTATAGCTCCTATGGTTGCCGGTTTCTTCGTTTTGATGTGTATTACTTGGTTATACTCAGTAAAAGCCCTGTCAAAAAAGTTAAAAAAGATGGACGAAGCTATATAAGCTGTTAATTAATTTTACGAATTAAAGTATCGAGCTCAGCAGATTTATTCCTGTTGTAGCTCGATTTTCCATTTGCATCTAAATCAAAAGCAAAAATATTAAACTTATTATTTCTGTTGATAATGTTGTAAAATGTATTATCTGATTTAAATGAAATATTGCATTCATTTTTTATTTCAGGCTCAGTATGATAATTTGTTTTTATAAAATTGATTATTGATTGACATTGCGATTGATTGTCATCTGAATCTTTCTGTGAAATTTTTGAAAAAGATTCGAATCTTCCTTGTCTTGATATTAAATTTTTTTGATTATCCATTGGATATTCGTATATTTCAGTATTTTTCTGTACTCCACACGCCGATGCAAGACTCAATATTATTAATGAGAAAATAAACATTTTGATATATAAGAAACAAAATCAATACCTTTTGTTGTTGGTTTTAAAATATTATTTTCGCTGTCCAGTTGAATCATGCCAGATTCTGATAAATTTTTTAGTGAGATTGTTGAAATTTGCGACAATAAATCAATATTTAACCGATGTTTAATATCCTTAATGTCAATCCCATCAAGTATCCTAAGTCCCATTAATAAAATTTCTTTTATTTGATCATTTTCATCAATTGGATTAAGTTTTTGAAATCCGGATTCATGGTTTAGGATTTTGGTGTACCATTTTGTTGGGTTGTGAAAAGTCATTGATTCATAACGCTTGTCGCCATCGGTAAATCTACCATGAGCACCAGGTCCAATGCCGATGTAGTCTTTTATTTTCCAGTATGCGATATTATGCCTTGATTCAAAGTCTTTTTTTGAGTAGTTCGAAACCTCATAGCGTGCGAAGCTATTTTTATAAAGTTCATTTTTTATTAAATCGTCCATTTGATCTATTGTGTCGGGCTTTGGAAGGTTAAGTAATTTGTTTTTATTTTTTATAAAAAATTCAGTACCTTTCTCAATCGTTAAATTGTAGATTGAAATATGCTGTGAATTGAATTGCAT
This sequence comes from Rickettsia typhi, assembly GCA_945878495.1. Taxonomy (GTDB): domain Bacteria; phylum Pseudomonadota; class Alphaproteobacteria; order Rickettsiales; family Deianiraeaceae; genus CAMCTP01. The sequence continues at coordinate 6,038 of CAMCTP010000021.1, forward strand.
GGCGGTTTTTAAATCATCGCCAAGCATATCAATTGTTTGATTTGGCAGTCCAAACATAAGGTCAAAAGACACATTTCCGAATATATTCATGCCATTTTCGATTGCTTTTTTCGCTTCATTTGATGAGTGTTTTCGCCCAATTTGCGATAATGAATCGTCATTAAAAGATTGAACGCCGATTGATATTCTATTTATTCCCGCGAGTTTAAAATCCTTAAATTTCTCAATTTCAAATGATGTTGGGTTTGCCTCTAAGGTTATTTCGGGATTTTCAGATACTGAAAATAGATCGTGAATTGTCTTTAAAATTGATTCAACCTCATTTGCATTCATTAACGATGGAGTGCCTCCGCCAAAAAAAATTGTTTTTACCATATGTGTATTTTCTAATTTTTCCGCATGCCATTTTATTTCAGCGAGATAGGCTTGAAGCATTGTAGGCATATTTTCGCCAGATTGAATCATGCTATTAAAGTCGCAATACGGACACAATGATTTGCAGAATGGCCAGTGAATATATACGTGTAAATCTTCCATTACAGCAAAACATTAGCACTTACCTTCATCTTTTTTGAAGATATTGTTGCAACAGATTTCCTGCTTTTTTTATCAGATTTTGCAAAAACAACATTAAATACATCGTCAAAAGTTTTACAAGGGTGAATTTTTAACTTTCCGGTTATATCTTCCGGAATTTCTTCTAAATCTTTGATGTTTGAAAACGGTATTGCAACTTCTGTAATTTGCTTCGACCTAACTGCGGATGTAAGTTTTTCCCTCAAGCCACCTATACCAAGAACCTTTCCTCTGAGCGTTATTTCTCCAGTCATAGCTATATCGCTTCTAACTGGTTGATTTGTTAAAACAGAAATTATTGCTGTGCATATTGTAATTCCAGCGGATGGTCCATCTTTTGGAGTTGCTCCTTCTGGAGCGTGTATGTGTATATCGAATTTGTTCATATCATCCTTGATGCCAAATTTATCACGATTTGCCTTTATGTATATGTACCCAGCCTGAATAGACTCTTTCATAACATCTCCAAGACTTCCAGTGAATTTTATCAAACCCTTACCAGTAGTTTTAATTGCCTCTATAATTAGCACATCTCCGCCTACGCTTGTATAGGCAAGACCATTTACAACGCCGACCATTGATTCATCTTCAAGCTCGGAATATGAAAATTTCTCAACCCCAAGATATTCTTTTATGCTATTTTTTTTGATTTCAATAATTTGATTTGAAGAGGTATGATTTTCGCTGATAAGTTGAAAATTTTGATCATCGATTTCTTTGAAATTATTGTTTTTTAGAAGCTTAACAATATTTTTACGAGCAATTTTCGATATACATCTTTCCAACTCTCTTACGCCTGATTCTCTTGTATATTTTTCTATAATATGCTTAATGGATTCTTCTTCGAATTTAACTTTTTTAATATCTATTCCGCATTCTGCAAATTTTGTGGGTATTAGATATTTTTTTGCTATTTCAAGTTTTTCTTTTTCAAGATAGCTTGGAATGTTTATGATTTCCATTCTATCTCGCAGTGGGGCAGGGATGTTTAAGCTATTTGCCGTTGCTATAAAAAATACATTTGATATATCAAATCCTATGTCAAGATAGTGATCAGTAAAAGTTTTATTTTGCTCCGGATCTAGTATTTCCAATAAAACGGAGGCAGGATCTCCTCTATGATCTGATGATAGTTTGTCTATTTCATCGAGTAAAATTACAGGATTTGACGTTTTTACTTTTTTCATTGCATTGATGATTTTACCTGGCATTGCTCCAATGTAGGTTTTTCTATGCCCGAATAATTCCGATGCATCGTGTAGCCCTCCTAGTGATATTTTTGCATACTCTCTATTCATTGCTTTTGCTATAGATCTGGCAAAAGTTGTCTTACCAACACCGGGTGGACCATAAAGGCACAGAACAACACCTGTTGGTTTTTTTATATTTATTTGCACTGCTATATGTTCAATTATTCTTTGCTTTGTTTTGTCCATTCCAAAGTGCGACTGCGAAAGCTCTTGATCTGCTTTGTCAAGATTGGTTTGTTCTTTTGAGAATTTTTTCCATGGAAGATCGAAAACCAAGTCGAGATAAGATTTTATAACTCCGAACTCAGATGAAGATGGTGATGTATTTTTTAATTTTTTAATTTCATCTGTAATTTTTTCACGTGCTTCTTGTGATAAATTTTTATTATCATTAAGTTTTTGCTCGTATTTTGAGGCTATCTCTCCGACATCATCGCTCTCGCCAAGATCTTTTCGGATCAGCTTCATTTGCTCATGTAGGTAGTATTCTTTTTGATTTTTTTCTATATGAGATTTTACTCTATCATGAAAAGCCTTTTCTTCTTTTAAGACCTCAATTTCATTTAAGAGAGTTCTCATGACTTCGTTAATTCTGGTTTCAAGATCTTTTTCGTGGAGTATTAGTAGCTTTTTTTCATCTGATATTGTTAAGTTTGATGTAGCAATATCGACTGAAGTTGATAAATCTTTTGCGGATGTTATATTTTTAATTGCATCGCTAGGAACTTTTTTGTTCATTGATAAATATATTTCAAATGTTGAAATCAATGACCTTAAATATGCTTCTGATTTATGTTGATCAATTATCTGATCCTCAAGTAGATTTGCATCGCATGTTATTATTTTTTCTTTGAAATAATATTGGTTTATTTCAACTCTGTTTGTGCAATCAACAAAAAGTTTTATTGTTTCGTCTGGAAGGACTATACATTGTAAAATATTTCCCATAGTTCCAATGTTTGGAAGATCTGATGCGTCATCTATTACCTCTTTTGAAGAGTCAAGCTGTGTAACAAAAACAAGGTTTCTTGATGACTTCAATACTGAGTTCACGGCGTTCACAGATTTAACTCTTCCTATAAATAAAGATACTATAGAGCCTGGAAACATAACTATATCTCTAACCGATACAACGGGTATTTTTGAAAGCATCTGAAGTGTTGTGATGTTTAAAGTATCTTCATTTACAATTGTTGTTGTGCTTTTTTTTACCTTCTTTTCCTTTTTAATAGAGCTATCTACGGTATTTTTTGTTGTATTTTTTTTCATTTTTTTAAACTGGTTTATCGATTATATTGGTAAAAAAGATAAAAATCAATAAAAATGCTTGACTTTTATTTATTGATTTCAAGAATTAACTATATAAATATTTGTTTTTACCAAAAATGAAAAAAGCAAAATCAGAAGTAAAAGTACCAGAAATGCACGAAATAGTGTACATAGACACAGCTGGAAATAAAATTACAACCATGTCAACATATGGAAAGCCTGGGCAGGAGATAAAGCTAGAAGTTGATCACTTAACTCACCCGGCTTGGAAAAAAGACTCAAATTCAAACGCTATAAATGCAAGAGTTGATCAGGTTGTAAAATTTGAAGAAAAAAACAAAGATCTAATGGCAAAGTTAAACAAAATGTTTGGTTAGTCATAATTCTTTAATAAATATATCGAGCTAAGCAGATTTTTTCTGTCGTAGCTCGATTTTTCATTTGCACGTAAAATATTTTTTTAATTCAACAAGAACAATTGGCATGTATATACCGATCAATTGTTAGCTAGAAATAAAAGACAAAACTACAGTCGATATTTCTGTTGGCAGATTTTTAAAGCCCGATGGTATATTTATAATATTGTAAAATATATTACCCGACCTGAATGAAGCACTTCATTCAATGCTTAATGCGATGTGGATTTTATTTTGTCTCTATTTTGCATTGCAATTTCACGGCTTTCTTTTTGATGTTTTGTGAATTCATCTTCGTTCCATATTTGAAACTTTCTACCTTTTCCAACAAAAACTGCAATCTCATTTAATCCATACTCCAATGCTATATCTTGAGGTATGATGATTCTGCCTTCTGGATCGAATCCAAGCTGAACACTTCCGCCCAGAACAATTGTTTCAAAGGCATCTCTTTCTTGCGAAAATGGATCCAACTTATCTATTGCATCTGTTAATTCTGTTAATTTTTCAATTGTCATACCTTCAACACAATTGCTTGATATTGATTTATGAAGCACAACGCCCTGAAATTGGCTGTATGCTATTGCCGCACGAAATTGGGATGGTATGGAGACTCTAAGCTTCTTGTCTATTTTATTTTTGTATGTTGACAAAAAAAGAGTCATTTTATAAAAAATACAGTGGCGCCGTATCTCTACGGCACTACACAGTTTGATGCTTTTAAAACATCGGCTCCTTTAAAAACCTGTTATAAAAATAAGTTATTACATAAAACCACTTGCATGATTTTGTGTAATTTTTTTGGTTCACATTGGTATAATATGGGTAAGTTTGGAAAAGTCAAGTGTTTTTTCATTTTTTTTTAATTTTTTTTATCAAAATTGATGAATTCGTGATAGATGTTAAAAAGTATTAAAAAGATATATTGCTATTTATCATCATTTATTCATTAATTTGTTGAATAAGGAGTTAATTAATGCTGTGTTTTTGAGAAAAATTTGCCGAAATACAAAGCAGATGAGTCCGATTCTTGTATATCTTAAAGTATAGTGGAGCTATTGAGAATTTTTACGTGTGTCAAGTATTATCAATCGAAGTTAGATAGTTATTAAATATACATCTGGGTGAAATGCAGTTTTGATCAAAAACAAAAATCTAGTCTTGTTTGCCATTTCCGCACAGCAAATTTACAACATTGGACAGCTGGTCTTCATCTCCAACTGAGATTGTAATATTTTTGAGATTATTTTGATATTTAAAATTTAAATGCATTCCGGTTATATTGAAAATATCAGCTTGAATTGATTCCAATTTTTGCTTCATTTCTTGATTTTTTTGGATTGTATTTGGTGTTTTTTTGACCGAAGCATTTTCATACTCACCCGGTAATTCTCCGCTGAATAAATATTGCTCTAATTGACGAACTGATAAATGTTTATCAATAACGATATTTAGGAGTTCCATTGCATTTTCTCTGCTACAAATTATTTTCAATATACCGGCAGGAACTTTGTTTTCCGATGCAATGGCTTTAAACTCTTCGTCGCTTTCCGCTATTCTCATCATATTTGCTACATGAGATCTAGGTTTTGCGATCTTTTGTGCAATTTCACCCTGTGTTAAATTGAACTCATTTTTTAACGCCAAATAATAATCAGCTTCTTCGATCGGCAATAGGTCTGATCGCTGAATATTTTCTATGATAGATGCAAAAGCAAGGCTTTGTTCGTCGTTATTTTTATCTTTGATAATCGCCGGAATTTTGCTCATCCCAAGCATTTTACAAGCTCTATATCTTCTCTCACCGGCAACAACTATATAAATTTGTTCCTCATTTTCATCTTCTGTTTTGTACAAAACAATCGGCTGCAAAAGACCATGTTGGCGTATTGAGTCGGCAAGATCCATAATCTCTTGTGAATTAAACATTTTTCTCGGTTGATTTGGATTTGCGGTAATAAGATTGATATCTATTTCGCCATTTGATTGCGCATTGAAATCTTTTTGAGAGTTAAAATTTTGCATTTTTAACAGACCATTCAGACCCATTCCAAGTTTTGTTTTTTTTACTTCATCGTTATTCATTTGAACCAATAATGATATTATTTCTTTTAACAAATTCTTTTGCTAGGTTGATATACGCAATCGATCCTGAGCAGTTTATGTCGTACATCATAACAGGTAGACCATATGATGGAGCTTCTGAAATTTTGACATTTCTTGGTATCGTTGTTGTATAAACCGCTTCTCCGAAAACGCTTCTTACTTCTCTTTCAACTTCTTGAGTTAGATTATTTCTTTTGTCGTACATTGTGAGAATTATTCCTTCGATTTCAAGATCAGGTTTTTGAGATAGAATCATTTCGTAGGTTTTTATTAAATGTGATAGACCTTCTAAGGCAAAAAATTCGCATTGAACTGGTATTAAAATAGATTTTGATGCAAATAGAGCATTTATCGTAAGCATGCCAAGTGAAGGCGGGCAGTCTATTAATATTATATCGTAGTTTTCTGATATAGATGATAATTTTTCGGATAAAAGCTCATGATTTCCCGACAACTCTGTTTCTGCAGCTGCAAGATCAACGCTTGCTGGTATTACGTCAAGATTTTTGATATCTGTTGCATGAATTGCATCTTGAATACTGCAAGATTCAGCCATTGCTTCGTAAATTGATGCCGCTCTATTATTTGAACTTATTCCAAGTCCAGTTGAGGCATTTCCTTGTGGATCCATGTCGCAAACGAGCGTTCTTTGTCCTATTGCAGCAAGAGCTGTTGCTAGATTGATTACAGTTGTAGTCTTTCCAACTCCGCCTTTTTGATTTATAGTTGAGACAATTTTTTTAGCATTTGTTGCTGACATTTTTTAAAATAGGTTTTTAGTATATATTTTCTCTTAAAAATAAAAATCAAGTAATTTTAAAAGTATCTTTTTCAATTGAATTCATTATTGACAATTAAAACTATTTTAATTATTTAATGTTAATGATAAAAGTTTAAATAATAACATGAAGCAATGTGATGTTTGTATTATTGGAGCAGGGCCTGTAGGAATACACGCTGCATTTCAGGCTGGAATTTTGGGTATGACTTCCTGCATAGTTGATTCTCTTGCCTTTGTTGGAGGTCAATGCAATGCGCTTTATCCGGAAAAGCCAATCTTCGATATCCCTGGATTTAGTAAAATTTTTGCACAAGATTTAATTGACAAGCTTGTTGAACAGTCTTCAAAATTTAACCCTGAATATATCTTGAATCATAAAGCTGTCAATTTGACCGGTAATTCCGACACTGGCTTTGAGCTTGAAATATTGGAAAATGATACCAATATTTTATCAAAAATATCAGCAAAGGCAGTAGTCTTGGCTTGTGGATCAGGTTTTTTTGGTCCAAAAAAACCACCATTAGATGGAATTGAATCTTTTGAAAATAAAAGCGTATTTTATTTTGTTGATAAAATTTCTAATTTCGCCGGCAGGGATATTTTAATTGCCGGAGGAGGAGATTCCGCTGTTGACTGGGCTTTGTCGCTAGCGAAAGAAGCAAAAAGTTTAGCAATTGTTCATAGAAGATCGAATTTTCGCTGCCTGCCTGATAGCGAAAGAGAGTTAAAAGAATTGGTTGAATCTGGTAAAGTAAAATTGTTAACACCATATCAGTTGTCAGGATTGGATGGAAGTGAAGGAAGATTGTCAAGCGTTATCATTGAAAATATTGAAACGGAGGAAAAAATTTCGTATAAATGTGATTATTTATTGCCTTTTTTTGGCTTGAATGCAGATATAGGAAATATTGAGCAATGGGGAGTTAAGATTGAAAAAAAACTTGCCGTTGTCAACAAAGAAAGCTATGAAACAAGTGTTTCAGGGATATATGCAGTTGGCGACATTGCTGGTTATGATGGAAAACTAAAGCTTATAATGCTTGGATTCGCTGAATCAGCAATAGCAATGCACAACGCTTATAAGAATGTATTTAAAAAATCACCGCATTTTCAACACTCAAGCTCTCTTGCAGGAACTTTTTAAAAATTACACTGTCTTCTTTTTATCGTAGCCGGTTATAACGAAATCTATATTTGGATTGAATTTATCGTCAGCTCCTGTAAGGTATTTTGCCATAGATGAAACTTTCTTTTCAGCCCCATCATCAGTATAATTCTTAATTTTCTGAGGTATATTTATATAAAACGATACATTGATGATATATTTTTGTTTTTTATTTTTTATTTCTTGAGTGATAATTGCCGTTGCTTTTGATGGTATTTTCCCAGGTATCAACATGTATATCAGTGCATCGATAAAGCCATATCCACTATCGTATGTTACCGACTCAATTGTTAGATTTTTCTCTATGCCATTTTGAAGTAGATATGTTAAACTCTCCATTGGATCTGAGAGTGATTTGTAATCTTGAAAAACTGAATCACTAGACATTTGATCTATTTTTGATATCTGATCTTTTATCTCGGCTATTGATTCAAAGCCTTTATATTCATAGGATTCACGAGCTTTAATGTAGTCAGAAATCATATATTTTGCCACTGAAAGGTTCGGATGGGACATTTTATCCATTTTTGAAATATTGTAATCTAAGTCCTGATTATCCTCTTTTGCTTGTATTATTAGGTTTGATTTTTGTTTCAGAGGAAAGAAGCTGTTTATTATAAAAACCGAGCATGCACAGGATGATAGTATAACAATTGATACCAGTAAATATAGAACCCTTTTTGGTTTTGATGCAAGGTATAAATCTTGATACCAAGATAGCGCATCGTTGAAATAATTTCCAGATTTGTATGTTGTTGAAGATGCACCCTTTGGCGATTCTTGCATATTTTTTACAAACTTTTATCTAATCTTTCAAGCACTCTATCGGTATAAATTCTATTTTTCCAAGTCCAAGGCTCAAAAATTGATGCGTCAGATGAAAAGAAGATAAATCTAGCCTTTCCTACTATTTTGTCTCGATGTA
>CAMCTP010000022.1 GCA_945878495.1 Rickettsia typhi
GTTTCAACTTCATCTGGAAAGATTGAATTTAAGTCAATTCCTCCACCAAACCACACTGCATTTTCTGTCGCAATAGCTCTAACGTTCATATGAATTGGTGGAATAAAAGGATTCTTTGGATGGGATACAAGCGATACTCCGCTTGCCCAAAAAGACCTGTCAGATCCAACGCCCGGAAGAGTTTCGGCTAAATATATATTCTCCAATTTACCGAATACCTCGGAAAAATTTACACCCATTTTTTCAAATGTCTCACCATGTAAAACACCCATTTCTCCCGATCCACCACCATCCCTATCCCATTTTTTTATCTCAAATTTATGACCACGGTCCCATCCTTCAATCATCGCTATAATCGACAATCTTAAGTCGGAAAAATAACCGGTTAATCTATTTTTTTGATCAACGGTGAACATTAAAGAATACCAAAACTCATTAAAATATTTCTAGTTTCATATAATGGCAAACCAACTATATTTGAATACTGACCGATTATTTTTATTATAAAACTCTCGGCAAATCCATTTATCGTATAACCTCCAGCTTTGCCTATTCCATCTCCAAAATTTACCATATCGCTGATATCTTTTTTGGATAAATTTTTAAATTTTACCCTTGTGTGTGATATTTTATTCACAATTCTACCATCACTTAAATTAACAGCCGATATCGATGTAAAAACATCGTGATTTCTTCCGGATAACAGTCTCATGCACTCTTCGACATCAGAGTTTGTTTCTGCTTTTGGCAAAATCAATCTACCACGAGAGCAAACCGTATCACAACAAATTATAACTCCACTGTTCAAATTACCAACTTTTTCCATTACGGCTTGCAATTTTAAACCTGATATTCTTTTTGCATAATCGCTTGGCTTTTCATTTTTTAATACTGACTCATCAACGTCTGGATGTAAAACATTAATATCACCATTATAAATTCGTTTTATCATCAACATTCTCGCTGGCGATGAAGATCCTAAAAACAACATAATCAAATAACTTTTTCAATTTTAACACCCTGAGCTTTGTACACGGTATAAGATCGCTCAACAATTCTTGAATTTGTAAATTTAAAATCTCCCATTACCCCTATGAAACCTGATGAATCGTGCAAACCGTTATAGGAAAATTTTCCCTGTAAAAGCATAGTCGAAACAACTCCCATAGCATCATAACCCATGGCCGAAAATACAGTTGGCTTTGCTTTATATCTAGACTTGTATAAATCTTCAAATATATTCATTTTTTCAGTGTCATAGCCAACATAATAAACCTTTTCAGCTATCAAGCTTGTACCTATTTGATCTGATATTGAAATTATCATTACATCTCTATTTAGCAATCCTTGATTTAGCATCTCCGAGAGTAGCTCATCAAGAGAATTTCCACCCGCATCTGTGATTATAAAATCCATATTTCTTAACTGTTTTGTTGTATTTAAAGCTGTTTTTGCATCTTTAACATTTATCAAATATGGAGATCCATTTTTATCAATATTGAATATTACTGATAAATTATTAGACAGAGTTTTTATTGCAGACGATATTCTTTGCTCACCGGCTCCATAAAATACAGATGCCATAACCGCCATTTTAGATTGCTTGGCATATTTTTTTATATTCTCACTAGCAACTTCACTACCCGCATCACTTTTTAATAAAATACCAACATTTGATCTATTGTTTGCTTTTGCAAAATTCATAGCTGCTTTGATTTTTCCAGATTGAGAAACGCCAAAAATCTCTATATTTTTATATTTTGTCAGCGATTCATCGTTTGAGAATGTAATTATTGGTGCGGAAATTTTTCTGAAAGATCCAAGAATCTCCTGAACATCCACCGCAAACAATGGACCCAAAACAACGTCGGGATTTTCTTTTGCCAAAATAGAAGATGTCTCATCATTGCTAACTTCGTTGCTATCAATTGGTATAAGTATTATTTTATCAGATCCGGAATCACTCATCGCCATATTTACGCCATCCAAAAGTGCCTTGCCAATAGCTGAATATTTACCGGTAATTGGTGCAACAAATACAACCTTACTAACAGAGCTTCCATTTGGTATAAAATTCTCCTCCCTTGAGTCTTCTTTTGCTTTTAAATAGATATTCATCATTTCTTGATCGGAGTCTTTTATCTCTTCCAACTTTACTTTTTGAGGCTTTCCTGAAATGCTTTTCACGGCGTTTCTACGCTCCATATTTTGCATTTTACATCCAGTGATAGAAGAGACGATAATAAGGAAAATTAGCAAGATTATTTTTTTACTCATTTAAATTGTAAATAAATCTATCAAATAAAATATAGGATTAAAATACTTTGCAAGAAAAAAAATTGACTTTTAAAATTTTAAAAAACTAGTAAAAATACTTTTATTTATTTTATGAAAATCTTAGCATACTCAATAATGCTAACATTATTTCTAAATACCGCTTTTGCAACAGAGGTTTCAACTGGACAAAGATCGATTTTATCGGAAACGCATGATGAAATTAAGCACACTGGCAATCTAGAAATAAACGATTCAAAGTTGAAAATATTAAAAACAACAGGAAATATAAAAATCGTAAAATCAAGTATCATAAATATTAAAAATACAGGGAATTTAAAAATTAAACATTCTGAAGTTACATTTATCGATCAAATCGGCAATGCAAAACTAAAAAATCTAAAATTGAAAATCATAAAAATTAATGGAAATCTAAAGGTTAAAAACTCAAATATAGAAAGCATTGAGTGCGTTGATAAATGTGAAATTACCATCAAAAAATCCGAAATAAAAGAAATAAAATTCACAAAAAAACAAGGTTTAATTAAGGCGGACGACAAATCACGGATATCAAAGTTGACAAACTGTACAATCTTAAGCTAAAGTGAATTCGCAAAATAAAAAATATTCAATCGACACACCTCCTCCAACAGTTTCAGGACATCTGCACATGGGGCATGTTTTTTCCTATTGCCACGCTGATTTTATGGCAAGATTTCAAAGGTCTATGGGCGCTGAAGTATTTTACCCAATGGGATTTGACGACAATGGCTTGCCAACTGAAAGACTTGTTGAAAAAGTAACTGGCGTTAAAGTGGGATTTAATTTTAACGATAAAAGTCGGGAAATTTTAAAAATACTAACCAAGGAATTTATTGGAAAATTTTTAGATTCAAGCGAGGTTGAAAAATCAAAAAATATAGCTTTAATCGAATCAATAATTGGCATTAAAAATCCATCACAATCTCAAATTGAGAATTTCTCTGGAAAAGATTACAGTGGGCTTTGCGATAAAGAAAAATTTATCGAAATATGCAAAATTGTCGTACATGATGCAGAAATAGAATTTGAAAAATTATTCAAATCCATAGATCTCTCTGTTGATTGGAATTTAAAATATCAATCAATATCTGATAATTCTGCAAAAATAGCTCAAAAGCAATTCACGGATCTTTTTAAAAAAGGACTGATTTACAATGCAAATGCACCGGTTTATTGGTGTTGCCAAGACAAAACGGCAACAGCAAATGCCGAGATTGAAGACAAAGAAATGACTGGGTTTCAGGTTGAATTTAACTTTTACCTGAATGATGAAAAACGAACTCCATTAAGAATAATGACTACAAGACCGGAGATGCTGGTGGCTTGCAGGGCTTTGCTTTTTAACCCAGAAGACGAAAGATTCAACGGTAAAAAAACAGGTCAAAAAGTTATAACAAAACTAGCCGATGGCACGGAAATTGAATCAATCGGAATGGATTTGAATTGCAAAACTGCAATAATTCCCGAACTATTTTCAACAAATGAAACAGTGAAAATTTTACCTGATCACGAGGTAAAAATGGACAAGGGAACTGGACTTGTAATGTGCTGTACCTACGGTGATTGGCAGGATGTGGTATGGTCAAAAAGACACAACCTCGGTGAAAAAATAATCATTTCCGATGATGGAAAACTGATTGCCGAATATGCCAAATACGAAAAACCTGATACGCAAAAAATTGACTATCTCAAGGTCGAAGATGCCAAAAAAAAAGCAATAGAATTGCTAGAAAATACTGGACTTTTGTTAAGCAAAAAAGCAATTACGCATCCGGTAAAATGTGCCGAAAGATCTGGAAAACCGCTAGAAATAATGCCGACAAGCCAGTGGTATGTCAGGGTTTTACCATTCAAAAAAGTCCTACTTGAAATGAGCCGAATGGTTAAATTTCACCCAGAATCCATGCGAATTAAGCTTGAAAATTGGATTAATGGATTGTCGCAGGACTGGTGTATTTCAAGAAATAGGTTTTTTGGGATACAGATTCCAGTCTCTAATAGAGGAACCGCCACAAGGCCAGATTGGCATTCAGCTTTTGATGATCATGAAAGTCATTTCGTTAAAATACAAAAACCAGATGGAGAATTTTACGAACATCAAATAAAAGTTGAATCTCCTATAACAGAACAATCTATTTCCAAAGAGTGCGAAAGACTTTATTGTGAATTAAGTAAAATTTTCATACAAGAAAACGAAACAAATACGATGTATGATACGATAAAAAACGATCATATCAGAAGGGCATTTCGGACTAACAACCAAGTCCTCGATACCTGGTTCACATCAGGGCTTTCACCGCAACTTTCCGGTGAAAAAAATGAGCCAATGTCAATGCGACCGCAAGCTCATGAAATTATCAGAACATGGACTTTCGTGACACTGGTACAAAGCTTTTTGGCGAATTGTACCGAAATATGCGATAGCGAATCTGAAGCTAATTTCGATATATCTGATACGCAAAATTATCCTGAAATTGACTTCAAAAATCAAGATGGTTTAATTTTAAAAACCACTGAAAATACCATAATAAAGTGTAAAAAGCCACAGGAACAAGACCTTCCATGGCTCAATGTTATGCTTTCCGGATGGTGTTTGGCAAGCGATAAAACGAAGATGAGTAAATCAAAAGGCAACATAGTAACGCCGATTTCTCTGATTGAAAATTTCGGCTCAGATGCCGTAAGATACTGGTCTGGATCATCAACTCTTGGCGCAGATACCGCCTATAATGAGAGTGAAATTAAAGTCGGGTCAAAATTGGTTAATAAAATCAAAAATTCAGGAAAATTTGCAATTTCTGTGATAGAAAAGTCTGAAATTTCAAAGCTAGATCACGATGAGATCATTGCAAAACTAAACAACCTCGAAAACGAAAATGATAGAGCGATTTTCATTAAAGCATCAAATATGCTAGCAAATTTTATCTCATATTTCGAAAAATACGAATACAGCAAAGCACTAGAGGTTGCCGAAAAATTCTTCTGGAATGATTTTTGCGATAATTATCTTGAACTTGTAAAAACAAGATCCTATGGCGCAGATGCTGAAATATATGCGGATAAAATTCTCACAAACCACGAGAAAAATACAATAATTGCAGGACAAAATAGCTGCTCTATAGCGATTTACCATTGCATAAATATCATACTTGGTGCATTTGGTATATTTATTCCAAAAATTTGCCAAGATGTATATTTTGGCTCAATATTACAATCAAAAATTAAATTCGAAAGTGTAGAAAATTGCGGATTTTTAGACAAAGTGCGTAATGTAAAAGTTAATGATAACAAACATTCAATCGATACATTCGATAAAATTATCAAAATTATCACCGAGGTAAGAAAGGCTAAATCGGAGGCAAAAATTTCAATTAAAACGCCGATTGAAAAAGTTGCACTTCCTAAAATATTTGGCGATATAATAAACAACAATGCAATGCTTGACCTTAAAAACGCATCAAATTGCAATTTATTCTTGATCGACGATATAAATGATGTGAAAATCTACATAGGCTAGGATTTGTTTTTTCCAAGACCTGCATTTGTAAGATATTTCTCAATTTGACTGAAATTCCAATCCATAACTGGATTAGATAAATTTCCTGATATTGCATTTGATATTTGCAAGTTATAAAAACCTTTCAAAGTCGATAAATCTACTCCAACAACGCCAGCCATAAACTGACAAGACTGAATTTCTGACGACGAATGATCAATATTACAAAATCCGGAAAGAGAGGCTCCTGTGCTTTTTGCATTTGATATAGTAGTTTTTAATAGCCCATTATCATACTCAATCGTTGTATTTGCTGATTTAAAACGTGCCGTACCATCAATAAGTATTTCAGATAGATTTATCGATTTTGTATTTCTGATATTTATCAACGAATTACTTAAAGCTTGGAGATTAAAATTATCAATTTCCAAATTATAAACCATACCGTTTAAAGCTCCATTAAGGCTATTTTTCAATTCTTGAATCGAAAACCCCTCGCACTGAAAAGATCCAGAAACGTTAAAAAATCCACGAATTTTGTTTTTAAAATCTAAACCAAGCAATCCTGAAATTTCAGCCTTCTCGAAACCAATCCCTATATCAAAAATTGGTTTAGAAGATAGCGAGGCTGATATATTTAATATGCTGTTATTTCCATCGATTTCCATTTTACCGCTTTTTATCATAAGCTGCCCATTTTCCAGAGTTCCATTAAAATTAACATTTGAGACCTTGTCAGAGAATTTGCCAATTTTTGCCTTTAAACTACCATCAAAACCAACAAGAGAAGGTAGTAATATATTGGTATTATTTACATTATTTTTATCAGACAAAATTCCCAAAATATCTTTAATATACATTGTTTGTGCATCAACAAATAAATCTATATTAGACCTATCGCCATCTTTTAAAATCACATCCACCGATAAATCTCCTGTAAAAAAATCTGAATTTATTTTATCGAATTTAACATTTTTTTTATTATCAGATGTCGTAACCGTTATGTTTCCTGAGTTAATTTTTCTGTCAAATAATGACACATTTTCAAAATTTAAAAAATAACACCTCTCGAAGTCTCTCTCAGATGTTTCATCATGCTTCATGTACATCATTGCACTTTGCACGCCCGGAGTAATTGAGAAATATTTACCCAGACTATATCGTTTTTTCAACTCATCTATATCAAGAATTTTCGATAAATCAATAGATTTAAATGTAATATTTTTCTTACATCCAATAACGCATTCATCCTGAATTATTTCCATGCTAAGATCCTTATCCACGGAATCTTGAACTAAAAATCTACTCATATACCAAGACCAATCCCCCTTCTGAAAATCAACTGACAAGGATCCATTTTGTTTGTTATTTAAATTGAAGTCCGCAATATCTAGGTTTTTTGAGATTTTAGCAATTGCTTCAAATGGCAGGTTTTGAATTGACAATTTGATAGTCGAATCCATATAAGATCCGGAAATTGGAATTTTTGCATCCTGTGCCGTTTGAATTGCAAAATTTTTAGATAAATCATCACCCGATGTAATCGTTAAATTTTTAACATCAGTAATTTTCTGATCAATTTTAATATTATTAACCTTGATATCAAATTTTTTGACAATTTTGATATTTTGCAATATTGAGTAAAGCGATATTTGCTTTTTCCGTACACTTGAATCTTCAGATTTTGAGGTTTTTGTATCATATAATAAATCAATATCGCCATTAATTTTTAATAAACCATCTTTATATATAAAATCTCCAACTATAAGTCCAGAAGATTTTCCGCTGATTTCAGAATTTGAAATACCTCCTGAAATTTTCAATGGTGATGTAATTTTTTGAAATTTTTGCTCACAAGATTTATCCAAGCAAAATAGACTAGCTATAATATTTCCACTATTTTTAATATCTATATTTAAACTCATTTCTTTGTTTATTGAGTCATTTTTGTATATAGCCATTGAATCATTTACAGATAAGTAAAAATTTTCATTTGTTTTAGTTTTCGTATATTCAAGCTTAAGATAATCTGTATTTCTTGCAAAATTAATATTGTATTTAGTAATTTCGTTATCATTGGCTGATTCAAGATTAAAATCTTTTAGATCAAGGGAAATATTTGATTGTATATTTAATATTTTCTCTTCATCAAATTTGTCACTTTGTAATTTTTTATAGTCCGATTCATCTATATTTCTTAAAGATATTGTGCAATTTTCAATTGATAAATTTGTATTTTTGGTAAATTTTTCAAGATTATTTGCAACATAAGAAGATATTTTGTTTGCATTTTGTTTTGTAAAAATATAAATTTTACAATCACTAATTTGAAATTTCTCTTTATCGGTAATTCCAGAGCCAAGATTTTTCGCTTTTAACATAATCAAAAAATCGTCAACCTTGCCAAAATAAAGAAAATTCTTCACCATATATTTCATTTTCAACAAATCAATATATCCATATTCCGAGGATGAAATTGGCTTGATTGGAAGTTTTTTCATCACCTCTTTTGCAACAAAAGACATTGGCATTAAAGATATAGATGCCAAAACGGCTACTATAATTCCAATGATTAGTAAAAATTGCAGAAATTTTCTCATTTATTAAATCTAAAATCTATAACACTATATACAAATAGAAGTAAAAAACCAGCCGATGATATTAAGCAAAAAATATTAGGATTTACAATCGAAGCAATAACAAAAAGCATTGCTACTATTAAAAAAAATGGATTTTTCATTATAGGTAGGTTTTTTAAAGCAACAACTCTAACTCTACTAACCGCCAGTATTGAGATTCCAATGCAATAAAATAAAATGCAAAATTTGAAAAACACATCGCCTCCAATTGCCTGAATTGAATATCTGCAATTATCTCCATCTGGACTAAAAAAATCATTACATAAATGACTGTCGATTAAATTGAATGAAGCTATCGGAGCCATACATAAAATCCCAAACATCGGTGCTGGAATTCCGATGAAGTATTTTTTCAAATCAATCCCAGCATAAACCTTAATATTTTTTATTTCAAAAGTGTTAAACCTTGCCAATCTCAAGATCATTGCAAATATTATTACCAAAATCGCAAGCCATCCAAGATTTCCAAAATCTGCAAAAAGCCAAAAATACAAACACATTGCAGGCGCTACACCAAATGAAAAACTATCGCACAGGGAGTCTATTTGAGCTCCAAATATACTTGTCGCATTCAATTTTCTTGCAACCATTCCATCTAAAAAATCCATTATCACGCTGATAAAAATCATTGAAACAGAAAGTGAAAAATTACCAAAAATCGACTCTTTTATCGCAACTACCGCAGATGCGACGCTTAATAAGCTTATAATATTTGGTGCAGCAAATCTTAAAATATTCATAATAAAAA
Organism: Rickettsia typhi; assembly: GCA_945878495.1. Taxonomy (GTDB): domain Bacteria; phylum Pseudomonadota; class Alphaproteobacteria; order Rickettsiales; family Deianiraeaceae; genus CAMCTP01. The sequence goes on from CAMCTP010000022.1 coordinate 9,200, forward strand.
AAATAACGTTACATGTGTCTTTATGATTCACCTGATTCATCCTGACTAACTTTTTCCTCTTCTTGTTTTTTTTGATGAATTTTTAAAGCATATTCAACAAGATCAACGAATTCAGCATTGTTTTCGGATGACAATTTATATAACTTTCCTAGAGAATCCATTATATTTGACGGTACAGTCAAACCCTTATCTCCAAGGCTTTTTACCTGAAATTGAATCGGATGATTTTCAGGATTTGGATGACCTATTACAATCTGAACATTCTGAGTTGATCCATTCATATTCTGACAGCCAACACTTATAATTGTCGTCTTCATTGCATCACCTTGCGATTGATTCAAATTTTCTTTTTCCGCATCATCTTCTATCTGACTAGACATCTTTAATATTTAAATTACTTTTTATTTTTCGAAATATACCATTTTTATCGAGATTCGATTCAATCATTTGCTCATTTATTGTGGCATGCTTGACAAAAATATCCTGCATACATATTTGAACAATTTTACCATTAAATCCTAAATCTTGGTAAAATTTTGCTACACATGAGCCAAATCCACCATTAGATCCATTTTCAATAGTAAAAATTACGTCTGATGCAATTTTTGATCTCAGCAAATCTTCATCAATTGGCTTTGCAAAACGCATATCATAAATGTCAATATCAATTGAATATTGCTTTTTTATTTCTTCACAAGCTTCAATAGCATTGCTCAAAAGATCGCCATAAGAAAATATTGCAAACTTTGATCCACCCTCTTTTATCAATCTAGCCCTACCAATTTCTACTTTTTCAGCTCTAAATATATCAGGTGAAGCATCTTTTTTTGGTATTCTTATAAATGTTGGTGCTTTATCGTAGTCAGAAGCAAAGTCCATCATCAACTCCAATTCATTTGCAGAAGATGATGCCATTAAAACTGTATTTGGAATACAAATTAACATCGCAATATCAAAAGCTCCGCAATGAGTTTCTCCATCCTGACCAACAAAACCTGATCGATCTATTATAAATCTAACCGGAAGATTTTGAATGCAAACATCATGAATAATTTGATCGTAACATCTCTGCAAAAATGTTGAGTATATTGCAATAAATGGCTTAAATCCCGAAACCGCAAGACCTGCGGCAAATGTTACTGCATGTTGCTCTGCTATAGCTACATCAAAAAGCCTAGTAGGAAATTTTTCGCCAAATTTCTTTAAACCTGTACTACACGGCATTCCAGCTGTTATTGCTAATATTTTATCATCAATTGCTCCAAGTTGGATTATTTTGTTGGCAAAAATATCGGTAAATATAGGACTTTTTTTTGCAGTAGAAATTCCTGTTGATAGATCAAAAGTTCCAACCCCATGTAATTTATCAGGTGCCATTTCAGCGTGATCATATCCACATCCTTTTTTTGTTTTTATATGAAGTAAGATTGGTTTGTTTATTTCCAGATCTCTTATTTCGACCAAAACATCTATTAATTCGGATAAATTATTTCCATCTATTACCCCTATGTAATAAAACCCAAGCGATTCAAATATATTACCACCACTGGCAAATGTTCTGAAGCCCATTTCTAAGCTTTTTGCAAGCGAGAAAAATCTAGGTAATGATTTTAGCTTGTTTTTTATTTTGTCTCTAAAGCTTATATATTTACTTGATGAAAACATGCCAGCAAGACAATTTCTCAAAGCCCCAACAGCTGGCGATATAGACATATCGTTATCGTTTAAAATAACTATCATTTTGCTATCGAGACTTGATGCATTATTCATAGCCTCATACGCCATTCCTGAAGTCATTGAGCTATCTCCTATAATGGCAATAACATTAAAATCTTCACCCTTCAAATCTCTCGCCTTTGCAATTCCCATGGCTGCCGATATTGAAGTTGAGCTATGACCTGCTCCAAAAACATCGTATTCACTTTCATCGATTCTGCAAAAACCAGATATACCATTTTTTTTCCTAATCGTCATCATGGAATCTTTTCTTCCAGTTAACATTTTATGTATATATGATTGATGTCCAATATCCCAAACAATTTTATCAATCGGAGTATTGAATACTTTATGCAGTGCAATTGTGAGTTCCACAACTCCAAGATTTGAGCCAAGATGACCTCCAGTTTGAGATACAGTTTCAAGCAAAAACAGCCTGAGCTCACTTGCAAGTAATTCTAAATCAGCAGTATCTATGTTTTTTAGATCCGCAGGTGAATTTACATTTTGCAATATTTTTTGTTTCATTTTTTTAGACTTTTATCTATATCGCCATCATAAAATACTTTTATTACAAAATCAACTTTTTTTTCTCATCTATTGATTTTTATATATTTCGCTATAACGATTAACAAAATTTGATATAAAAACACAATGTCAAAATCAATATATTTTTTCGGTGATAACAAAACCGAAGGTGATGCTTCAATGAAAGATCTTCTTGGTGGAAAGGGTGCAAATCTAGCAGAAATGTCAAAAATCGGAATACCTGTTCCCCCTGGATTCACTATATCTACTCAAGAATGCAATGCATATTATGCAAACGGGAAAATTATATCAGACAATTTAAAAAAAGAAATTTTCTCCTATGTTGAAAAACTGGAAACATCTGTATCGGCAAAATTCGCATCGGAAGAAATGCCATTGCTTGTTTCGGTAAGATCCGGTGCTAAATTTTCAATGCCGGGAATGATGGACACCATATTAAATCTTGGATTGAATGATAAAACAGTCGAAGCATTAGCAAAGGCAACTGGAAATAAAAGATTCGCTCTTGATTCATATAGAAGATTTATTCAAATGTATTCAGATGTCGTACTTGGCGTTGATCATCATAAATTTGAACACATACTAGACAACATTAAAAATGCAAAATCTTACTCACACGATTCAGAGCTAAAAGTTGAAGATCTTGAGGTTTTGGTATTACGATATAAAGATTTAGTCAAAAACCAAACTGGTTCAGAATTTATTCAAAACGTAACAGACCAATTACTTGGGGCAATCGATGCTGTATTCAGATCTTGGATGAATGAAAGAGCAATTTTTTACAGAAAAATACACGAGATAGACGAAAAATGCGGAACTGCCGTCAACATACAAGCTATGAGATTTGGAAACATGGGAGATACATCTGGAACCGGAGTATCTTTTACAAGAAATCCATCCACCGGAGAAAGAAAAATATACGGAGAATTTTTGGTAAATGCTCAGGGGGAGGATGTCGTTGCCGGAATCAGAACTCCAAATCCATTACTAAAAGAAGAAGGTGTAAATTCAATGGAAGAAGTTATGAATAAGCCATTTCAAGAACTTTGCGAAATATTCAAAAAACTCGAAACTCACTACCGAGATATGCAGGATGTGGAATTTACAATTCAAGAAGGAAAATTGTGGATTTTACAAACCAGAAATGGAAAAAGAGCAATTAAATCAGCAGTAAAAATCGCCATTGATATGGTTGAAGAAGGTATGATTTCCAAGGAAGAAGCCTTAGAAAGAATAGATCCAATTCAGCTAAATCAACTTTTACATCCAGTCATTGACAGAGCTTCAAATATACAAATCATAGCAAAAGGCCTTCCTGCTTCACCTGGCGCAGCAACTGGAAGAGTCGCTTTTTCTCAGGAAGCAGCTTTTAATTTTACGGAAAACGGTGAAAAAGCAATATTGGTTAGAATGGAAACAAGTCCAGATGATATATCAGGAATGCACATATCATCGGGAATATTGACATCACGAGGCGGAATGACATCTCATGCCGCCGTTGTCGCAAGAGGAATGGGGAAGCCTTGTGTTTCAGGATGTGAAAGTGTAAATATAAGCGAGCAATCAAAAACAATTACTACAAAATCCGGAATAACAATAAAAGAAGGTGAATTTATCACAATCGATGGCTCATCGGGAGATGTAATACTTGGTCGAGTAAAAACTAAAAGTGCTGAAATGTTTGACGAATTTGAAAAAATAATGTCAATTGCAAATGAGCAAAAAAAAGTTAAAATTCGCGCAAATGCTGAAACTGCAGAAGATTGCAAAACCGCAATATCGTTCAATGCCGATGGAATAGGTCTTTGCAGAACGGAGCACATGTTCTTTGAAAAAGAAAAACTCCTGCATTTTAGAAAAATGATTCTATCCGATTCAAGGGATGAGCGATTAAAATCTTTAAACATAATACAGGAAATGCAACAAAAAGACTTTGCTAATATTTTTTCAATTATGAAGGAATTGCCTGTAAATATCAGGCTTTTAGATCCTCCTTTACATGAATTTTTACCTCATAAAGCCGATGAAATAGCGGAAATAGCAAGCTTTTTCAACATTACTGAAGAATTTATAAAAAGTAAATCAAACTCCTTGTCAGAAACGAATCCAATGCTTGGACACAGAGGTTCAAGACTTGGAATAAGCTACCCAGAAATTTTCGATATGCAAATAAATGCAATTTTCAATGCCGCATGCGATTTTGAAAAACAATCTGGAGTTCTGCCAAATGTCGAAATAATGCTACCAGTAATTATAGAAAAAAGAGAGCTGGAAATATTGGTAAAAAACATCAGATCAAATGCCGATCGCATAATTGAAGCCAATAAAAGTAGCATAAAATACAAAGTTGGAACGATGATAGAAATTCCAAGAGCCTGCATTGTTGCCGATGAAATAGCGGAAATCGTTGATTATATCAGCTTTGGAACAAATGACCTTACCCAAACCACACTCGGAATATCCAGAGATGATGCTCAAAGATTTTTGGGTGAGTATTGCGAAAAAGGAATTTTAGAAAATGACCCATTTGTTACAATCGATAAATTTGGCGTTGGAGAATTGATGAAAATTGCGATTCAAAAAGCAAGATCAAAAAAATCTGATATAACAATTAGCGTTTGTGGTGAACATGGAGGAGATCCAAAAAGCATAGAATTTTTCGCTTCACTTGGACTGAGCTATGTATCATGCTCCCCATATAGAATGCCAATCGCAAGATTGTCTGCTGGAAAGTTCAAAGCCTAGCACTTTATCTCCAAAATATAATCTTCAGATGCATTATTGTTATAGTTTTATGAAAAGTTGTTTTTTCTTCTAAAAACCACTCATCTGAAACTTAAATTTCATTGTATATCTCATTTTTCTTCAGCGAGTAAAATATATGATTAGAAGATATTATGAAAATGGGTCAACAGTACGACTCATATGTTGGTGAACTAGGCTCAGAAATATCAGGTGGACAAAGACAGCGTATAGCTATAGCTCGTGCCCTTTTAAGAAATACGGAAGTAATAATCTTCGATGAAGCGACATCCGCTCTTGACAT
>CAMCTP010000023.1 GCA_945878495.1 Rickettsia typhi
CTCTTACGATATAGAGCCTAAAAATGAAAATGTTTTATTTAAAGATACTTTAAAAGCTTTTCCAAGCAATTATAATATTTGCATAACAAATCCTCCTTATCTGGCTCAAAATTCCGCAAAAAGAAGAGGATTGTTTTATCCTGAAACAAATTATGATGACTTGTATAAATTTGCAATTGATAAATGCTTAAAAAATTGTAAAAATGTTGGAGCTATAATTCCAGCTTCTTTTTTAAATTCAAAACTTTTTAGAGATAGACTATCTCACTATATATTATTAAACGGCAAAATGTTTAATGATACCGAGCATCCAGTTTGCTTGGCATTATTTAAAGAAAAATCTAATGATGTTGAAATCTATCAAGATAAAGAATTTGTTGGGCTATTAAGCAACCTTGAAAATAAGCGTCAAAAATTTATTAATAATGACAAAAATATTGAAATGAAATTTAATGACAAACATGGTAAATTGGGTCTTATTGCAATTGATAATACAATTGAGCCATCAATTAGATTTTGTAAAGGAGGGGAAATAAATCCAGATAAAATTGGAAATTCCTCAAGAAGTATTACAAGAATCTCGATTGATTGTGATATTGATAAATTAATTAAAAATCTTAATGAAATGTTAAATGAGTTTAGAAAAGAAACCTACGATATATTCTTAACTCCATTTAAAGGTTTGAGAAGGGATAATAAATATAGAAGAAGACTTGACTATGCGTTAGCAAGAAATGTTATTAACCAAGTTTATTTTTCAATATGAACTACAAAGATAAATATAAATTACAAATTCAAGAAAATTTAAAAAATGTTTTAAGCGAACTTGAAGAGAAGGATATGAAATTGAAAATTTCAAATTGGGCAAATAAATTCGGATATTCTTTTAATCAAATAAAAGAAAAAATTGTAAATGATGAAGTTTTTAGATGTGTATTTGCAAAAGATCCAGCAAAGCAAAATCTATATCAAAATCTTGCAGCTCAATATATCAATTTATTCGATATTGTTGAGAATTTTACAGTTTTGCCAGCTGGAGGAAAAGATGCAATATATTTAACAAATGGAAAGATTTTAAAAGGTGATTTATTAAAAAATCAATCAAAAGACATAAAGTCTATTGATTTTATGTGGCATTGTAAAGGTTTTACTTTTTACGCTTCACATAAATATACAGAAATGAATGGCGGAGCCCAAGATAATCAATATAAAGATATTCAAGATTTCTTAAATCACTCTAGAGATTGTAATGAGAAAAATACAATCTTTCTGGCAATTTGTGATGGAGATTATTATCTTCAAAAAGATTCTAAAACAGGCGATGAAACTAAAATAAAAAGGCTTGAAAGATTAACCGATAGAAAGACAAGTTTTGCTTTAAAAATTGATGATTTAAAAGATTTTTTAGAAAAGTTTTAGCGAGCCACTTTTTTTAAAGTCAACATTATCCTATTGACATTTATGCTTGATATTTTTCTATTCTAGTATTAGTTTTTTCGTTTATGTGCGTTGTAGCGATAATAGTAGCGGCAGGTAGAGGTTCAAGAATGCTGGCGAACTACGACTTTCCAAAGCAATACTTGCCAATCGGTGGAAAAACAATTCTCAGAAGAACTATTGAAGCGTTTTTGGAGCATAAAAATATTGATCACATTATAACAATCATAAATCCACTTGATCTTGAACTCTATAAAAGTGCAACAATTGGACTAAATATCATGGATCCTGTATTTGGAGGAGATAGAAGGCAGGATTCTGTTAGAAATGGCTTGGAGGCGATTAATCATTTAAATCCAACAAAAGTTTTGATACATGACGCAGCTAGACCTTTTGTGAATAAAAGAACAATATCTGGAGTGGTAGAAGAGCTCGATTATTCTCGTGGCGTTGTTCCAGGATTATTGATAGAGGACACGGTGAAAAAATGCGAAGATTCAAAGGTTTTGTGGACTATAGACAGATCGAATTTATGGAGTACTCAAACTCCACAGGGATTTGGTTATCAGGAAATATTAAAGATACATAGAGAATTTAAAAGTTTAACTTTTACAGATGATGCCGCAATTGCCGAGCATGCAAATTTACCTGTGACCATGGTTGTTGGAAGTAAAGATAATTTTAAAATTACAACAGATTCAGATTACGAAAGAGCTGAATCTTTCTTCCTATCTAAAATAGAAAAAGTCGAATATTTTACAACTGTGGGATTTGGTTATGATATTCATAAATTTTCTGATAAGATGGCGGAAAATGGATTGATTAACTTGGGTTGTATTAAAATATCACATGATTTTGAAATTGATGCTCACTCAGATGGGGATTTGGTGGCTCATGCGGTGATTGACTCAATACTTGGGGCAATGAATCTTGGAGATATCGGCGAACATTTTCCTCCAAGCGATGAAAAATATCGCAATATATCCGGAATTACTTTGTTGTCAAAAATTCAATCCCTAATATCTATGAATCATGCTAAAATTGTTAATTTAGATATTACCATTGTTACCGAGGCGCCGAAAATTTTACCATCCAGAGATATAATGAAAGAGGCTATAGCGGATGTATTAAAAATTAACAAATCTCAAATATCGATAAAGGGTAAAACAAAAGAAGGCGTTGATGCCGTTGGTCGTGGAGAGGCTATTGAGTGTTACGCTATTTGCTCTATGAAGCGTGCAAGGTTTGAATCAGAAGAGTGTATTTAATTGATGAATTAAAAAAAATTACCAAAGTTCGAGAGGATTTTGATATTGGCAAAACCGGCTGGATGGGGTGTTCTGCAAGGGCACAAATTTTAGCAATACCGGAAACTATTCAAGAGCTCGAAAATACAATAAAACTTCTTAAGTTTCTGAATATCAAACCCACCATCATAGGAGCAAGATCTAATACAATTATTCGATCTGGTGGAATTAAAGGAGTGACGATTTGGTTAAAATCGGGAGATTTTGTTAAAATTGAAAAATTACAATTTGATCAAGTCAAAGTTGGTGCAGGGGTTTTAGATTTTACTTTTGCAAATTGGTGCAGAGATAACGCTATATCCGGTATGGAGTTTTTGATTGGAATTCCCGGTGCGATAGGTGGAAATATCGCAATGAATGCAGGATGCTATGGCGGTGAAATTAAAGATCGCTTAGCCAGTATTCGATATATTGATAGCTCTGGTTTTTTGAAGGAAATAATGGCGTGTGATTTGGTTTTTGAATATAGAAAAACACATCTTCCGCCAAATGCAATTGTTGTTGATGCTATATTTCAAGGCGATGCAGATAGTCCTGATTTAATCAATGAAAGAATGGTCGCAATTGAAGAAAAAAGAAAAAAAACTCAACCGATTGGTAGGAAAACTGTTGGTTCAACATTTAAAAATCCAAAACTTTTTAGCAAGACTTCTTTTGAGAAAATTTGTCAGTATTTTAATCAAAATTTTGAACATAAAGTCATTTCCGAGGATCAGATTTTTTGCGATAAAATACACTCTTGGATGTTGATAGATGCCGTGGGCTTGAAAAATGTATTATTTGAAGGTGCGAAGTTTTCTGAAATTCACTCAAATTTCTTGATTAATGAAAATCAAGCAACTGCAAAAGCTTTGGAAGATTTGATAAATCTTGCAATCGAAAAAGTTGAAAATTTATTTGGTATTGTGCTTGGAGTTGAGGTGAAAATTATTGGAGAAAATTAATAATCAAGTTTGCGAAAGCTGATACTATAAATTCCATTTCCATATACATGCACAATTCCAATTTTCATTTTACTAGTCTTTTTTGCTTTTATGCCAACTGGTCCTTGATAGTTAATCTTTGAACCATTAACTTCTCCCGAAATTGATCCATTTTTTACCGACCAAAAGACATCAAGTCTTAATTTCATCCACTTATCCAATGGAAAGTTTGGAGATTTTAAAATCCTAACTTTTGCCGGTGTTTTGTTGAATTTTGACTTTGTTGCATATTTTAAATCTCCGTACAAAATTCCATCTTTGATGTAAAATAGTAGTATGTCGTGAAATTTTTCACCATCCTTTACCGAGACCTAATTGAATGTTGCAAAATTTGCTTTTGTATTATTTATATCTCCCGAGATCTTAAATTCAAATGAATAGTCGGCTTTTTCATCAATAGCTTTTCTGTGTTTTAAGTCTATCAGGGTGTAATTTTTTGATCCGCCAATTAAATCATTTGAGCGAAATATTATTTCATCACTTGTTTTTACTGACTTTTCGGAAAGCATGATTTTTGTTCCATTTGATTTTTTAAGCTTGACGTAATCGCTACATCCACTAAAAAGTAAAATTACTGTAATAATTGATATTTTCATATTTAATTAATTTTTTATGGATTTTTATAAAACAGAAGTTAATTTACAATACTAATTTTCTTAATTAATGCGAAATCAAGTTTTTGTTTTTGATCTTGAAACAATAATAGATGAGGATGTAGCGGGCACAATACTTGGCAATCGTGATCAAGATTTAAGTACTGCGATTTTTGAATATCATAAAACGAATCATAACAACCCTTTTCCAAGGGCAGTTTTCTGGAAAATTGCCTGTTTAAGTTATGTTAGTGCGGAATTTGATACTACAGGATTTAAAGTTAAAAGTATAAAATCTGCCGGTGAATTGGATTCAGATGAATTGCAAATAATAACAGGTTTTAAAAACTACTGCATTAAAAACAAACCAAGATTGGTAAGCTACAATGGAAAGAATTTTGACATTCCGGTTCTGAAATATCGATTTATGAAGCACGATATGGACATGGCGTGGTTTTACGCAAAAACAGATGATACAAAATGGGCAAAAGATACCTATAATGATAAATGGGGCGAAGAGTACAATCTAGATTTATATCAATTCTATAAACAGCCAAACGGTGGAATGAATATGCGTGAAGCTTGTAGTATTTTCCAGATTCCTGTAAAAATGGATATTGATGGTGGTGAAGTAGCGGAAAGCTATAAAAATGGCGACATTATGGGTATTAGAAATTACTGCGAACAAGACGCAATTGCTACATATATTCTATTTCTTATATCCTGCTTTCACAGGGGAGAGTTAACACATGATCAATACTCAAATTCAATGACAAATTTACTTCAATGCCTTGGGGAAAAATCTGAGCAACATTTTATTGACTTTTTTAGTGATTGTAAAAAAAGTGCATTTTTATCCAAATTTATAAAATAATGCTTGGTGTTTCATTTGGAGAGGTTGCTTTGGTTGCAATTATTGCAGCTGTTTTGTTTTCACCAGAAGATATAGCTACAAATATAGTGAAATATTCAAAAAAGATTAATGATTTAAAACAAAAAGGCAATGACTTTATTAATGACCAACTTCAGTCATTGGAACTAAAAGATCTTGATGGAGAGATGGCTGAAATTGACTCTGAAATGAAAAAAATACAGGATAAATTTAAGAAAAATAAGCTAAAAATTTATAATAAGAATGGTGATATTATTGATGAATGATTAACTATATTTTATTTGGAATATTGGCAATTATATTGATTAGCTTAATACCAAGAGCTTTGTCTGCTAAAGATGGTGGAGTTTTGAACTTTGTAAATACAAATGATAACTCGGGAATTAAGCTATCTTCAATTATTATATTTGCATCGGTATTGATATTTGGATTATTGATGATACAGATGATTATATTATTTATTAAATGATCAATTATATTTTACTTGCATTATTATCGGGATTGTTGCTTAACTTAATGCCATGTGCCTTGCCGATATTGTCAATTAAGGCAATGAGCGTTGTAAAGCTTACAAATGCAAAAGATAGATCGGCAATTAAAATATCTTCACTGGCTACATTTGCTGGTATTTTGATATTTTTTTTAGCTATTGCGGCATTGATTTGCTATGCTAAATACATGCATCAGAATTATGTTTGGGGGTCATATTTTCAGGATGAAGAATTTTTGATCGCCGCATCATTGATACTATTTTATTTTCTTGGTCTGTCGGTAAATTATAATTTATTTAGTTTTAAAACTCAAAAAGATCGCAGAGATTCTATTATTCAGGGATTGATTTATGGTATTACGATACCCCTAATTTCAACTCCTTGCATGGGTCCATTCATGTCATCTGTGGTGACATTTATAATCTCATCTGCGGATTATGTTGAAGTATTTATTATCACCTTGGCTCTTGGGGTTGGTTTTGGATCTCCTTATTTATTAATTGCACTGCTAAAAAATCCATCGAAAATTTTTCCTAAACCGGGAAAATGGATGTTATGGCTTAGATATATATCTTTTTTCATGATATCCTTGACAATATTGTGGATGAATTTTATACTTTATCAAAATATTTCTGGACTTTTATACATTTCTATATCATTAACTCTTGGGTTTATATTGTTTATGGCTGTCAAAAAATCAAATAAAGTAATTAAAACAATCATTTTTTTAATGTTATTCATTGTTGGAGGAATAATTGCAACAAATGCTTTGAAGATTTACTTTGATTACAAACATACAAAACTTATTATTCCTGAAGCGATACCATTTTCAATGGATGAGCTTGATAAACAGGTTCTTATCAAAGGAAATACGGTTGTTGTTAGATTTACAGCTGATTGGTGTGCAACGTGTAAAATGATGGATGTTTATCTCTTTTCTTCTAGCGAAGTTGCCGATATGATACAATCAAGCGATATTGTTTATATGGTGGCAGATTTAACCTCAAAAACAGGAAATGTTGATGCTAAAAACTTTATGACCGATAATCGCATTAGAGGTATACCTGCTATTTATATTGCAAATAAGAAAAACCTAGCTGGAACAGTTTATACTGGGTTGATGTCAAAACAAGAATTTGTTAACATAATTCAGCAATCAAAAGATTAATTTTATCGCAGTAATTTTGATTCACATGCCTGCTTGATTGATTTTAGCGAAAAGTCGCGGTCTTCTAGGTTTGATATTTTATTCATTAAATTCTCTGATTCAATATGATCAATTAAGTATTTATACTTTATGTTTGATATTATGTTGAATAATTTACCTATATCTCCAACATCTTCAAAAACAATACCGCTTTTGTCATTACTCGCTATCAGCATGATTCGTTTTATTATTGGAGAATTGACTAAATCCTGAGTAAGATTGTAGAATGGTTTATAAAATAAAGCCTTTCTTGGTTCGTGTGTTAAAATGTAGGAGTATATTGCACGGCAAAAGTCATCGAGTAAAATTTTCGGATTACCAAAACTCATTATGATGAATCCTGATTTGATTAAAATATTCGCTGCTGTGTCTATAATTTCCATGGTATTTATTGTTTCAATCTTTTGGAATATCTCTACTATAGAATTATGATCATCATTGTTTAGTTTTTGCGGAAAATATCTAATATCATGCGGTAAATTTGCTTTGGTTAAACATGATGCAAAGATTATTGAATCATTATATTTTGTTTTTGAGAACAATCTATCCAAACCGATATACTTTATACTTGGGGCGATATTTTTTATAGCAAAAAGCACCTGTTCAAATGCCTTAATTTGCTCCATCGAAACACCTCCGTTAAGTAAAGTGAATGATATCGATATTGAGATTGGATCAAGGGTGTTTGATATGAAACCACCAAAATCCGGTATTGCTATTGAATTTAATTTGCCAAATTCACCAAGTCCGAGGTTTTTTACATCTGACTCTAGAAGATTTAATAGATTTATCGCTCCTGATTCTGATATATTTATATGAGAATTATCCTTATTGATTCCTATGGAAATTACTTTAATTTGATTTGATTTAATTGTATATTTTTTGCCAAAATCATATTCTACTTCTCTGGCTTGAAAATCATTAACTATCGGCATTTTAAGCGATAATAATTCACAAAATTTCGTTGTTAATTGTATATTTTTTATATCTGAAATATTCACTAATATATTGTTATTTAATTGATTTTAAATAGTTAATTTAAATTGTCAACAATTCCCTAAATAATTTAATATTTTTGCAGCAACTTCCTCTGGCGTTAAATTATCTGTATCGATCATGATATCTGATAAATATTCACATTTAAAGGATTTAAGCCATCTGTCCGACATGCCCTTTATCCTATCCATTCTTTCAGCCTCTCTTTTATCTCTAGTTTCTTTTGAAGCTTGAAAATATATAAATTGTGGATTGTATTGTTTAAATCGCTCTTTTAGATTCTTAATATCTTCATCAGTTTCAAAAAATGCATCAGCTATAATGTAAAAATCTTGCTCTAAAAGTTGCTCTAGAAAATCCGGTATTAAATAGAATAATTTACTTGATAATTCACCATATTTTAATTCATCGTTTTCAACAAAATAATAATCATTTTGCTTCGTTAAATACTCAGGTACTCCATTTTTGTAAATTTCTTGGTTGTGAAATAAATCAAGGTAGCGTGAGCCTATCATTCTTAAGAAATCATCGACTTTAAAGTTCAACCATTTTGCATTACTCTGCTGTAATTGGTTGTGTAAAATTCTACTTGCCGTTGATTTCCCTGTTGAAGAAGTTCCGCTTATAAATATTAGTTTTATTTGCATAGTATTTTTTTTAAACATCTTAATTGTTTGATTATAAGTAGTAACAAACAAAAAGTCAAGACTTCTTGACAATAATTTTTGATTTACATATCTGTTAATTAAATTCGCTTTTCTATGACAATTTCCGTAAAAACAGTTGCTTTTGAGGGTATTGAAATTATTGAGGTTGAGGCTCAGGTGCATATCACATCAGGAATGCCTTCTTTTACAATTGTTGGTCTTGGCGATAAAGCTGTACGAGAAAGTAAAGATAGAATAAAAGCTGCCTTGCAGTCGATTGGCATAACGATTCCAGCGAAAAAAATTACCATCAATCTTTCACCTTCCGATATTGAGAAAAATGGTGCACATTTTGATCTGCCGATTGCACTGGCCTTGTTGGCAGCGTTAAATTTATTACCACATGAGGAAATTTCAAAATATATAGCACTTGGTGAGCTGGCTTTGGATGGAAGAATATTGCCAATTCTCGGAACTCTACCAGCTGCAATTTATGCCAATTCCGTTGACATGGGCGTTATATGTCCAAAAGAAAATGGCTCGGAAGCTGCTTTAGCTAGCAGTGAAATTGATATTATCGCACCACTTGATTTAACTGCCTTGATTAATCATATTCGAGGTATTCAATTTCAAACAAGACCAAAGCTTGATCCGTCATTTTTAACTGAATCGGAAGAATATCGTGGTGATTTTTTTGATGTTCGTGGACAATTTGCGGCAAAAAGAGCATTAGAAATTGCCGCTGCAGGATCTCATAACCTATTAATGTATGGTCCTCCGGGAACAGGTAAGTCAATGCTTGCATCTAGAATTTTATCAATAATGCCCCAAATGTCTTCGGTAGAAATACTGCAAACCAGTATAATTAAATCAATCGCAGGTGAGTTAAAAAATGGCTCAATTTCATCCTCTAGACCATTTCGTGATCCACATCATTCAAGCTCAATGCCAGCGATGATAGGTGGTGGTAAAAATGCTAACCCCGGTGAAATATCCTTGGCGCACAATGGTATATTGTTTTTGGATGAGCTTGCTGAGTTTCCAAAATCTTTATTAGATTCTTTACGACAGCCGATTGAAAATGGCTATATTAATGTATCACGGGTTAATAAACATGTTAGATATCCGGCAAAATTTCAGTTAATAGCTGCCATGAATCCGTGTAAATGCGGTTATTTTGGCAATGAAACAAAACAGTGTAAAAAAACGCCAAATTGTGCAATTGATTATCAATCCAGAGTCTCAGGTCCAATAATGGATCGTATAGATATTCATGTTCAAGTTAGTAATTTTGCTCCAACTCTTGATGATAACGGTAGTGATAGAGGTGAAAAAAGTAGCATTATAAAAGCAAGGATTTTAAAGGCTAGAAAGCTTCAAGCTGAACGTTATCTTGAAATTGGAATTGAGGTAAATGATGATTTAATCGGCGATCAAATATCATATTTCTGTAAGCTTGATGATAAAGCCAAACCAATTATGCAAAATGCAATTGAAAAACTTGATTTATCAATGCGATCTCATAATAAGATCCTTAAAGTTGCAAGAACAATAGCTGATCTAAAAGGCTCAAATTTAATATCCGATGGTGATTTATTTGAAGCACTATCATATCGTGCAAAAGTTTTAAATAAATAATCCACTGTGCAGGTTATTCAAGGATTTAAAAGTTTTTATAAACTTAAGTTTTCCTGTGATGACTGGGCTTGTCTCGCTCCGGTGTTAACAATTATTTCAATTACTTTATACTATAAATACAATATTACATTTAGCTTTTATGGTTTGATATTTATATCTATATCATGCTTTATTCTAACATTTTTCTCGTATAATAAAATTATATCGTCAATTGCCTGTGCATTGCTCTTTTTTGCATCGGGCTCCTTGTCATGTGAATTTAGAGAGCGATCTTTAAATTTGACAACCATTAGACAAAAAACCATAAATCAAGAGGTTTGTGGCGTGGTTTTGCAAATATCAAAAGGTGATAAATATAAAATTATTATCGAACCAAGTGATCAAAATGGTAAAATACAATTTAAAATTGATCCAAAATTTTATAATTATTCAATGAAGGCAGGTGATCAAGTTTGCTTTGTAGCTGATCTTTATCAATTGCCAAAAGGAATTTATCCAAATGCTTATAATTTTTCAGATGTTGCGAAATATAATAAAATTATTGGCTTGGGAAATATAACCTCAAATATTAAAATTGAGCGTGAAAAAAAACAAAATAATACAGCTATATTATTTGAAAATATACGGCATAAAATTGATGTTATTATTGCCAAAAATATTGGCAGAAATCAGGAAACCGGAGTTCAAATGGCATTATTTACAGCAAATAAAGGATATCTTTCTCAAGAAACAATCGATGATGTAAAAAAATCAGGATTATCCCACCTGCTTGCAATATCTGGCTTGCATATATCTATTATAGCCATGACAAGTTTTTTAATTATTAGACGATTATTGGCATTAAATTTCTATTTAGCTACTAGGTATGATATTAAAAAAATAGCCGCAGTGATGGCTTTGATGATAAGTTTTTTTCACCTGCAAATTAGCTCGGCACCGCTTTCGGCAATTAGAAGTTTTATAATGTTTTCATTTGTAATTTGCGGTATTTTAATGGATCGAAGTGCTTCATCCCAGAGGTTTTTATCTGCTGCATTTTTCATCATGATGATGTTCACGCCAGAAAGTGTTTTTAATCCATCCCTGCAAATGTCATTTATGGCAGTATTATCCTTGATTGCTGGATTCTTATCGATTACTAAAAAATTTAACCTCGAAGAAGCTGGACGATTTAAGAAGTCTGTTGTTTATTCATTTGGGGTATTCTTGGCATCGGTATTATCAACCATTGGAACTACCCCACATACGATTTACCACTTTAATCAATTTTCTATATCTGGACTTATTTCCAATATTATCGCAGTTCCAATTATAGAATTTATCTCGATTCCATTTGGTGTTATTGGATTATTTTTCTCATTTATTGGTCTTGAATATCCATTTTTTTATATTGCAAAACTTGGTAATACCTTGTTTCTTGTTGTGGCACATTATTTCGCAGATTTCAAATACTCGAACATTATCATTCCTGAAATTCCTGCCGTTGCATTCTTTTGGTATAATATTTCGCTGATTTTTTTGTTTTTTTTACGATCGTATTTACGGTATATTTTCTGTTTATTTTTTTTACTCATCGCAATATTTTACACCGTTACTCATAAAAAAACTGATATCATTATTACCAGAGATGGACTGATTTTTAAGGCTGAAAATGGGCGATATTTCTCCAGTACGCCAATGAAAAGCCAGTTTGCAAATATGATTTACGCAGGGAAAATAGGGCAGGAAAGTATCGAGCAAATCCCAGATTCCGAACGAGCGAAGTATTTCACCAAAAGCCAAAAATTTACCCTTTACTCGGATTTAAAATACGTAATTTATGAAATATCACCCGAATTTACCGCATCTGATTGCGACAAAATCGAATACATTAACTACAAGAAAAACCTCGTTCTTGATCGTAAAAATCTATATCGTTCCTACTGCTCAAGACGCCGTGGCCTACGCCTTGTTAATAACAATTTATTCTTTACTCAGGGGTGCGTTGTGGTGAAGGGGTAGCTAATCGTTAGGATACTTTCCTCTTTTTTTCCAGTATTCTGTTTCGAATTCCTCGAGTGTTATATTTTTTTCTATAAGATATTTTTCTACTACGCTTAAGAAATCATTATTCCACTGCGATAAATTATTATAAGCTGCTTTATATAGCTTGTACTTCTTAGCTGCTTCATTTTCTGTTGTGAGGTTCTTATTTTTTTCCTTAAGTTCCGCGATATCTTTCTGCAACTTTATTATTGTCTGATTAGTCTCTTCTTTTAAAGCATCTTGACTAATGTTAGTTTTTAGCTTTGTTTTTACGAACTCTCTTGTCTGTATCGACCACCTCTGAATAACATCAAACCCAATTGGAACGCCAAAACCAAATAATAATGGTTTTGCAAATCTCCACAAAGCAGAAACATTTTCAGAATTATAAAATGTATTCTTATATACGGAATTTTCAATTAAAGATGTTAACGGCTCTCCAAATCTCCACCAAGCTGAAACACCAGCATTATAAATTGGACTTTTATAAACACAATTTTCAATTAAAGATGTTTCTATTGTGCCAAAAAATATACCCGGTATTATTCTAGCTAAATCTTTCACAATATGCCCTTTGCCCAGAAGTGTCAAAATCAAATCTAAATTAAAGATTATAAAATACAGCAAAAAGCCGTGCCTGACGCTTTTGGCAAGTAGTAGGTTTTCTAAAAATCCTACAAAGCCGTTATTATTTTTTTTTATTTCTTTGCCCATATAAAACCAAATTTACCAAATTTATAAACCCATTCTTATTATTGACAATAAAAAAAGTGTTAATA
>CAMCTP010000024.1 GCA_945878495.1 Rickettsia typhi
AAAAAATCTGAATATTCAGAATCGCTAATATTTTTTTTATCCAAGGTCCATATTGCCTGCCTCTTGTTAATCTCAGCCGCTTCAAGCTCATTTTCATGCTTCATAAAAACTGAAACATTAATATGATTTGAATAGGTTTTTATTATCTCGCGAATTTTAAACTTATCCAAATAAACATCCTTATATTCATCTTTTAAAAATAACGTAATCGATGTACCTCTAGGAATATCATAATTGATAGTCTCTATATTATATCCACTTTTGCCATCAGATGACCATTTCCATGAGTGCTTTTCACCAGCTTTTCTACTTACAACTTCAACCTTATCAGCCACCATAAATGATGCAAAAAAGCCAACCCCAAATTGCCCTATTAAGTCCCCAGCACCATGCCCTGCTCCACTTTTTGCTAGTTGATTGATAAATTCTTTAGTGCCAGATTTAGCAATTGTTCCCAAGCAATTCACCAAATCTTCTTCATTCATTCCAATACCATTATCGGTAACAATTATGATTCCATCGTCTTTTTTTACCTCAACCACAATCTTTAAATCTGGATCATTTTCAAATAACTCTTGATTTGATAAACCTTGATATCTTAATTTTTCACATGCGTCTGAAGCATTTGATACCAGCTCCCTTAAAAAAACATCTTTATTTGTATAAAGTGCATTAATTACAATATCGAGAACCTGAGAAATTTCAGCGTTGAACTTTTTTTCAGACATAATAGAATAAAGATATAATTATATATAACGTCTAATTTTGCAATTTCAAGTATCTGCAAAAATAAAAATCATGATGGAGGAAGTGCTGCATTCGAAGATCCTTCGTCACTCTTAGGTTCGTGTTTTTTTGCGGTTTTATTTGGCTTTCCAACAACAATTTTTTGGGTTGGAACAAAGCTTTTTTTCAACAACCTCTTGGTAAATGTACCATCCTCAAAATATTTAATTTTTTTCGTCCTAATTGGCGATGATGCCTCTATTAATATAATTTGATCATCTTTTGGCAAGGCGATAACCTCCTGTGGTAAAAGCAATGCTCTTTGCGATCCGGAAACATTTTGCGATCTTGCACCGGGGTTGAAATCCAAAAATTTCGGCTTACTATAGGATGTTGATTCAACCGTTGTATTACCAACCAATTCCGATATCAACTTCGCCGTCTCAATATTATTGGCTGCAAATGTAATACGAAATGTAGCATTCGATAAAAATGAATTCATACCCGAATCTTCATACGCTCCCTTTAACTGCTGGGTATCCTGAACCACCAAAAATAAACGAACTCTATAACCACGAAAATATGCTATACCTGCCAAAAATTGCTCCAATTTTCCCAAGGTCGGAAACTCATCCATAAAAAACAACACCCCATAAGGCTCGTCTTTGCCTGGCATTCTTTTACTCAAAAATTCCGTTGCCTGCTGATAGAACATCGCCATTAATGACTTTAAACGCTGAATATTATCAGGGGTCAAACCGCAAAAAACTGTTGTTGGTGTTTTTTTAAATGTTTGAATATTAAAATCACTTTTTGCAGTTGTAACATCAATCAAAGGGTTGGCCCAAAGTTCTAATCCCGAGCTCATGGTTGACATAACTCCTGAACGCTCCTTATCAGCTTTTTGCAAAAATGCTGCTAGATTCATATATGCAACCGGATGAAGCGTCTCACCCATGGTATCTAAAACAACCGCCATATTATAGGCAAAATCATCGCTTCTTAACTCACGAACAACCTGACCAAAGCTTGCAACTTTATCGGGCGCTGCACACAAATATAACATTACAGCCACGCAAAGTGTTCTTGCTTCATTTTCCCAAAAATCTCTTTTTGGCAACAATAGATTAGCCAATTTTTGCACATCATCAACCATTTGCCCCGGTTTTTTTGAAACCCAATCCATTGGATTATAGCAATGACTTATACCATCAGAATCAGCCGGAGACCAAACATAAACTTTTTGCTTCATGGTATTCGCTCTATAGCCACTAGCGAAATCAAAATTTTCCAGCTTAATATCATGACAAATCAATGACTCCTTCCAAAACAAACAATTAGGTATAGCAAAACCAACCCCCTTACCAGATCCCGTCGGCGCAAATAATAAAATATGCTGATATCCTGCGGCAATCAGATATCCTTTTTTATCCTTTCCCAAAAGAACTCCCTCTTTAACTCTCAATCCATTTTTTTTTATCTCTTTTTCAGTAGCCCAGTGTGCATCACCATAAAGAGATTCGACTTTTTTTACAGGCGACCACTCACTTAATGCCTCGCGATATTTAAATGCCAACAACAAAAATGTTAAATTTGGGGTAATTATCGTAGTAAGTAATTTCGGCAATATAAAACCGGCATTATCAAAAACAATTACCGCCTTATTTTCCCACCAATACATTAAATAATATTCGAGGTATTTATACATTGTTCCTGCGTAATTAATACCATCTTCAAGCGTCTTAACTCTTGCGATCATTATGATCATTGACTCTAAATTTGTCATCAAGACCAAAAAGGCAAAGCTTGCCACAAACTCTAAAACCAAAAAAGCAGCCACAAAGGCAAATAATTTTATCCCAAAATTCTGCAACTTTCTTGTGCTCGCATTTGGATCAAAATGCTTCATTTGATTCATTGTTATTTTATAAAAATAGGTCTCACAAAGTCTAGAGTATTATTTATAACTTTCAAGATTAAAAATATCATTTATTAATTATCGCTGACATCTATATTCATCATACTCTGAACATCCTGATCTGATTCTTGTTTTTCCGCTTTTTTCGCCTTTCTTGCAGCTAGCTTTTCTTGTAGTCCATCCTCTTGTTGCTTCTGCTCTTGAGCACGAATTTCTGAATGAGACTCAGAATTTTCACCTTTTAAATTAGAAGCCTGTGGAACTGAATCTGGTTTATTACTACCTGCTCTTGCTTCATTGATTCCATTCACCGCCTGCTTACCCTTGGCAGCTATTGCTGAAGTTGCACCGCCCAATACGCCTCTACTAATTTTACCCGCAGCCTGCAAACCACCTTTAAATTTACTAGCTATATTTCCAGCATTTGCAATCGATGAAACACTTCCTAGACCGTGTTTAGCAGCCTCAACACCACCAAAAATACTACCTATAGCACCTTCAAACTTGTCTGTCATTGAAATCATTACATTCATTGTAATTAATACAACAATTGATTTCATAAATAACGCATAATATATAGAAGCATTACTTACAGTATCAGCCAAAACCATTGTAGCACCTATCGCCATAGTCAAGCCACCCAACAAAGCTGTAGTTGGACCAATTGCCGGCATGATAAACATCATAAAAAACATCGCTGCCGCTGCCTTGGCTCCATTTCCTTCTGACATTTTGTGCAACAAGCACGCATAAGGTGTATTATTTATGTCATCAACGGTAAAACTTTTTTTCCCAATATTCCAATTTCCGGATATACAATTAGAAGAAACATTTCCATCTCCATCAAATAGCTTGCTGTAATCATATGAAGAACTAGATGAAGAATACATAATAATATCAACCACTCTTGTGATAAATACAATTGTTAAGAAAGTCACTGGAGGCCCTATGACGTAACTCAAAAGACCTTCCTTCCATTTTTTATAAACCCCTTCAGTTCTTGCAAAAAGACAGCAAGGGATTGTTACCGGAGAAACATAAATATAAATTAATAAATACATCATACCAATAATATAATTTTGTGCAACTTTTACACAAACCAATACTATTGAAGCCGTCATTAAAAGCACAGCAACGCCAGACAAAAAGCCAACCAAACTAGAGAAGGTAATTTTTATAGCGGTAATTATAATCTCCGGTATATTTGTATCACTTGCCTTTAAATGCTTTCCAATTTTACAATCCAAGGTATCAAACAAAGATAGGAAACTCATATCTCTTATGCCACCAGCATCGGTTACCAGAATAGGATATTTTGCATAGGTAAAATTATGAGTTGTTCTATTAATATCAGTATTTTGCTTGTTCCTGTATCTCCATATTCTATCTTGAAAAGCATTCGACTCTCCATCGGATATTGGCGCATACATTGTTCCATTCTTTTTCACAACATAATATGCAGTTTTTATTATACCATTTAACGCTGTTGCATAGGCTCTTTTTGATGAACTCAAGTCTTCAAGATAACCAAGATTCATCAGATCTTCATAATGATATCCATCGGCAGTGTACATTTCTCCAGTGTAATAATCGTTATTGCAAACTAGGAAATAGTTAATTCCTATTTTCTTTTTCTTTGCATATAAAGGAAAAAGACCGCTACTGGCAGTAACTTTTGAGCATTCTGCGTCATTACAAAACAACAACTTTCTGTCTCCATCTGTACATCTCAAAGGTAAATATGATTCGTTGTAAAATGTTTTCCCGCTATTAGTTCTAAAATCAGTCATTAAATACGATGGAACGTCAATCGGAACAAAAGGAAACTCATAATTTGGCCTTGGCCAGTAATCACTTCTAGGGCAATAATACTTGTACTTACCTAAGCCTAAGCTAGGAAAATTATAAAACAAAACATCTCCAGATCCCTGCTTTCCTTTACAGTAAGTTGTTAAACTATTTCCTATCATTGCAATTGAGGCACTTGACCCAGAAGCCATTGTTCCTCTAACTATATAATCCCTAACCAGGGTTAAACAAGCTGAATTTGTTTCTCCAGATTTACACCACTTTGCCGCATCTGATTCAAATGTTTTTAATTCAAAAAAATAAGGACTTGATATACAGCCATCATCAGGAATTTTTGATGTATTTTCCGCAGCCTCATTGAACATTATATCAATTACTATCTTTGCAACTCCAGTTGAAGTATTCATCAATACATTTATACCATAATTTTTCCAGCCATCCCCAATTGCAAAATAAACAACCATCATTATTGTGAAAAATTGCTTTATTATTTCACTAACTTTAAGACTATAGGAACCATTTAACACCTTCCAACCAATTATCATTACATACATCACCATACATGTAACTATTAAAGACTTAAAATAGGATTGAAAATACCCATAAGGAGTCAAAGCCGTAACATCAGAAATACTTTTCGTCCTAACATCATTTCTTGCATCCTGAAGAACTGTAAGAATTCCATTCACCGCTTTAATATCTGCTAATGTTTGAGCATAATAAACCTTAAAATCCGCATCATCATCAAATTGACTTGTTCTTAGAAATCCATCAGACGTTATTGCATCTGTTTTAGTCTTATATACATCTCTCATTTTTACACGCTTCGTCACTATTGAATCATAGCTACCTGTTTTTAAGCCCCTCAAAGCCAAACGAACTTCAATATCATAAGAGCTGTTCGATGTAGAAATAACATTATTCGCCAATTCTGTATTAACTGTATTTTTCCCTAAAACCGATTCATACGAAAAGCCATTGTTTCTAAAAGATATCATCTTATTGACAAGAGTTCCTAATACTGCAATATCATAATCTATATTATTTAGCTTTAAAATATCATCATCTGACATCGATATCAGAGAAGGATCTCTAAGTATTGATTTTTCAAATAAATTTCTAAATGTTCCTATTATGCACTCTGCGGCTGGAGCCGTAACGCTAAAACTACCCTTATTTTTAGAGCTACCCTTTAAATCTTTACAAGCAGGATCGACAATATCATTTTTCACAAATAAATCAGAAGCCCATGCTGTATCAGATCGCATTAGTCTACAATGATATAAGAAATTTGGATCGTTAAACCCCTTTTCATCAAGACCATCCAAGCCGCTAAATTTTAAACTTCCATCATCATTCGTCGTATATCCTCCCTGAATAGAATCAATAGAAGCAGACGGCAACTCCTCAAGGCCCTTATTTAAAGGAATTCTACATGGACATGTCGAAGACAGTCTTGCACATAAAACACCTTTATCTCCATTTAAAGCGTACGCACAAAACTGAGTTCCCAGAGGGCACGCAAGGCTACCATCGCAATGTGTTCCCATAAAACACTCACCCTTTCCAAGCCATTTCATTGTTCCCTTTGCAGAATCTGGATCACTTGCTGTGCCATAATTCAGCTCTATGCACAATTTTGATTGAGCTTCTTTGAGTTCTTCTTTGGTTGGATTTCTATCTTTGTGATAATTATATATAGCTTTTATTTGCTTATCGGTATAAGCAATTGGGCCATTTACATTTTTATTATTATCTGGATCATCTCTGCATACTCTGTAATTACTATTTGCTTTTAGTGCAAGTTCATAACTAGTCCCAAGCTGAGTCATTGCTGCTAAATAAGCCGCTGCATACCCCGCTACCTCTCCAGCAGCAGCAGCCACGATAGATGGAGTGCCGACTGCCTCAAGTCCTGTTTTCATTGCTATTGCTGCTGCATTATATGCAACCTGAGTGGCAACGTACAAAATCATGATATTTGTTGTACATAGTGTATTTTCTGCTTTTGAACCAGATCCAGTTATTGCTTTAAAAATCGACGAAATATCAAAAGAGCAGTATTTTTCGTAATCAGGTCTATTATTCATTGTTTCTTTTGCTCCTTCAATAACTAAAAGCACAAAGTAGCTAAAGCCGGTCGCTTTAGACTTTTTTATCGATCCGCCGAAGATCAAAATTGTTGATATTAAAATAAGTAATATTTTTTTCATTATTATGAAAATCTCAGCCCAATCTCAAAAGTTGTTAATTTGAAACCTTTTACATCTACAACATTTTCATACGAATTCTGCAGGGTTCCACCGGCTTTCTTATTGATTGAATTATTTGTTAAACCATCTTTATCCCTCATCATTCTAACCCTTATGCCCGCAAAAATACTACTGGAGTCACTTATATCATAGTTCAGATATGCCGACAAATTATAAGAAGGACCAAAAACAGAGTCAACTTGTGGGGAATTCATTGTAAATCTCGATAAACCAATACCTCCTCCAATTGAAGGGTAAATCTTTGAAACCTGTCTTAAAAAATCAATGTAGATATTATAATCCAAACTATACAATCTACCAGATCCATAAGAATTTGCAACTGTGTATGTTTTATTATTTATTGTCGATTCAGCAGTAAAGTCATTTGCGGATGCGGCAATTTCAGATCTAAAACCTGATAAAAAAGGTATTCTATAAGATGTGCCAAGTGCAACACCAAGAGCCTTTCCTGAGTTATAATCAGCATCAGCTGTAAAATTATTGCTAAAGGCAGATGAACTTGAGGTCTTTATTTTTGACGTATATTCGGCAGATCCGCCAATATTTTTACCACCGTATAGACTAACGTAAAATTTATTATCCCAACCTAGATTTGATCTAAAAAAGCCATTGTTTTTTTTTGGAGCCTCCTGTATTGCAATTATATTTTGATCAGTCTGCTTCTTTGCTGTAGATTCAAAATACTCATCATTACCTCTAGAGTCTGTTTTTGCCAAAAGCCTTTGCCTTGAAAGCATCATAAAATATGGGTTTGTCTGAGAATCATTTTCCGATTGCATTGGTAAATATCGATACTGCCTATCAACAGGTGTTTTTTGAGTTTGAACATTATTCACAACATTCACAACAACGGCAGATTTAGCTCCTGCATGACAATTTCTGCAACTTGCACCAGATTTACATTTTGAACAATCAATAATTTCCGTATCATTCCCTCTTTGCACAGATTGATAATTTTTACGAAATTCGTTATTATTAATATATGCGTCTCTTTTTTCTCCAACTTTAACGCCATAATTATCAGGATTTGGCGCTGACTGACTCACCTCCTGAACCTGCTTAGATTTATCAATATAATCTTGAGGAAATTGAACAACAGCACTCTTATTGCCAGGTGTTTCAGCGGCCATAACGCTAGAAAACGCAGATAAACAAATCATTAAAAGACATACTGTAATCTCTTTTATCATAGTCATAAATTACGTAAAAGCTTTTAAAATAAGTGTTTCTAACATTTCTCTACAGACCGGCATATTAATGCTATATGACGAAAAAATATTTTGCAAGTAAATATAATTATTACCACAATTATCTTCCTCATCAATTGTTCCATTGTTAAAAATGACCTCTTTTTCCAAATCTAAATAACCACTAATTAGCACATCATGATCATTCGAAATGCAGCATAATTGCAAGAAATTTACAATCTTATCAAAAATTCCATCAATATCACATTTATTTGCATTTCTAAAAAAACAGTTCAAAACTCCACACAAGGAAATGCACGCAAAATTTGCAATCCTATTGGTTGAAACAATAGATGAAAAACTCTTCAAACAAGATCCCTTTATCGATCCAAGAGCATCCTCTCTTCCGACCCTTTCATAACTAATCAAATTAGATATTTGATATATTGAGTTATTTTTTGAGCTTAATCCATATTTCACAAATCCTGAAACTATTTCTCCATCTTGATTTACAAGCTTAATCAATAAATCCTTTTCGCTAAAAGGTTTGGTGTAAAAAATAATACCCTTTTGCATCAATTAAAACAAATCTTCAAGTCTTGTCGATTCATCAAATCTTTCCTCTTCTATCGCAACCCTAATCGCCTTCATCAAATCCTGATAAAATGTAATATTATGAATTGTCATAAGCGTTGCCGATAAAATTTCCTTATTTTTAAAAATATGATGCAAATAATTTAAAGTGTGATTTTTGCATGTATAACAACAGCAATTTTTATCCAATGGCTCCTGCATAGTTGCATATTTCGCATTTTTTATCTTAACCTCACCGCTTCTCGTATAAGCTAATCCATTTCTGGCAACTCTTGTCGGTAAAACGCAATCAAACATATCAATTCCCCTTGCGACAGCTTTAATAATATCGTCAGGTTTTCCTACGCCCATCAAATATCTTGGACGATCAATCGGTAAATGTGGAACAGTAAAATCTAGCGTATTTAGCATATTTTCCTGACCCTCTCCAACGGCAAGACCGCCAATTGCATATCCATCAAAACCAATTGCCATCAATTTCTCTGCAGATTCAGCTCTTAAATCCTCGAAAACCGAACCCTGAACTATACCAAACAAACCATATCCACTCCTTTTAATATAGGCTTTTTTCGATCTTTCGGCCCATCTCAGCGACAGCTCCATCGACTTCTTCGCTTTTTTATATGTAATTGGAAATGAGGGACATTCATCGAAAATCATGGTAATATCGCTGCCAATTTTATACTGAATATCCATTGATCTTTCCGGAGTCAACATATATCGACTACCGTCAATATGCGATTGAAAACGAACCCCCTCTTCTGTTATTTTTCGAATTCCAGACAATGACATAACCTGAAAACCACCAGAATCTGTTAAAATCGGTTTTTGCCAATTCATAAACTTGTGCAAACCGCCAAATTCCCGCATTCTTTCCTCTCCCGGTCGCAACATTAAATGATATGTATTGCCTAAAATAATTTCCGCACCGGTTGAAGTAATCATTTCATTCGTCAACCCCTTAACACTTCCACACGTGCCAACCGGCATAAATACCGGCGTTTCAACATCGCCATGAGCAAGAGTCATTCGCCCAATTCTTGCTTTTTTATACTGCTTTTTTAACTCAAAATTAAAGCTCATTTATTTGCCTAAAATTATAATACATAAATGAAACCGGAAAAATAAAAATCTATCAAAAACTTGACAACTAATTTTTTTACAATATATTTTTCAGTTGTATTATAAAATTTATATAGATAGTAAAAATCAAGCAAACATTACACCATCAAATACCAATACATTTCAATTCGGCAATACATCCAGCAATCAAAAAAAGCCAAGACAGCCTATTAGTTTTAAAAACGAAAATGCTATGAATGCAGCTATAAAAAAGCAAAAAATGCTTTATTGATAGCACAACACAAAGCTGATCAAAAAAAGAAAACTTTAGCGAAATTAAATCTCAAATATGGTCAGATTAAAAAAGATTCATTGCTTCAAAGTTCGATGAAACAAGAAATTAAATCAAGACTCATGGGCAATCTAGACAAAAGAAAATATGCTCATGACAAACAAGAGAAAAAGATAATAGACGAACTTAAAAATCAAAAAATTGAAATTTATAAGATAAACGCAGTTCAATATCATACAACAAAACAGAAACTTGCAGCAGTAAACCTTTATAATTCTATTCAACGCAAAAAACCTAGTGTAAAGAGAGAAATTAAGTCGGAAGAAGACTACAATAATACAATAAAGAAATTGTTAGAAAAATATAATCCTCGCCAACAAAATTATCAAGACAAATCTACTTCTCCTCTGGTCAACCACATAGATAGCAATATAAATATTACAACAAAAAACGATTATAAATACATACCTGATTGCAACCTATTCAACCAAAACGAAGACACAATGGACTGAAAAAAACAGCACAAACTTCGGTGTATAATAGCGATAAAGGTAACGAAAAAATAACATATGAACAAGGTAAAAAGGCTATAAATATTTATCAAACAAAAGAAATATCTAGAGAGGAAAGTGCAAGAAGTAACAAAACATCTAACACATTAATTGTGTGAAGCTCACTCAACGCACCTAGCTAAAATCTCATCCCTGAAATTTCTTATCAAACCCTGAACAGGCCAGGCAGCTGCATCTCCTAGGGCGCAAATTGTATGCCCCTCGATTTGCTTTGTCAGGGCGAGTAATTTGTCAACCTCATCTTTCCTCGCTTTTCCATCTCTAATTTTACAAAGCAATCTGTACATCCAGCCTGTACCCTCACGACAAGGAGTGCACTGCCCGCAAGATTCATGTTTATAAAAATACGATATCCTGCAAATCGCATCAACAATGTCAATCTGCTTATTCATAACAATAATACCAGCAGTACCAAAACTCGATCCAGCCGCTTTAACTCCATCGTAATCCATAATTAAATCCGAACATTTATCAGCCTTGATCAATGGACATGAAGATCCCCCGGGAATAATTGCCAATAAATTATCCCAACCTCCAATAACTCCGCCGGCATATTCCTCAATCATATCCTTAAAATTCATGGACATTTCCTCCTCAAAAACGCAGGGCTTATTCACGCATCCTGAAATTGAAAATAGCTTTGTTCCATGGTTATTTTCTCTGCCAATACCCTTGTACCATTTTGCTCCTCTTTTTAAAATTGCTCCAACCGAAGCTATGGTTTCAACGTTATTGATAACAGTCGGACATCCATAAAGTCCGACAATTGCGGGAAATGGTGGCTTTAATCTTGGCATGCCTTTTTTACCCTCTAAGCTCTCTAGCAACGCCGTTTCCTCTCCGCAAATATAAGCTCCTGCACCTCTATGAATAAAGATCTCAAGATTTTCATTGCCCAATATTTTACCCTTATAACACTCATCAACAGCTTGTTGTAAAATGTTAAATTCTTTAAAATATTCACCCCTTATGTAAATATAGCAAACCTTGGCATCAATAGCTGCAGCAGATAAAATCGCTCCCTCTATTATCTTGTATGGCTCATGGGTTATTATCTCCCTATCCTTGCATGTTCCAGGTTCTGATTCATCGGCATTGATTACCAAATAATGTGGCTTTTGACATTTATCTCTCTTTGGTATAAAAGACCACTTCATTCCAGTCGAAAAACCAGCGCCTCCTCGACCTCTGAGGCCTGATTCTTTGATCTCGTTTATTATCCACTCCGATCCACGAGATAACAAGTCTTCAATATTTTCAAAATCGCTTTTTTTCTTTGCCAATGATAGAGATATTTGCTCTCTATTTAAAATATTTGGGAAAACCCTATCTTGATCTTTGATTTGCAGCATTCAATAAAACAAACGGCAATTTACAAAGCAATAAATAAAATAAAAAGCAACAAACTTGTTGACTAATAAATAACAAGAATCAATCTAGCGAATATTTATTAACCATATAAATGAAATCTCTAATCGCTGGATTTCTTTTACATCTAGCTCAAATAATAGCAATAGGACCTCAAAATATCTTCATACTGACAAATGGCGACACTGGGCACAAAAGATTGAAAATAATGACAATATGCATATTGCTTGATATAATGCTAATCTATATGGCAATATTTGGCTTTATAGATCCATTGATAAACAATCAATATACAGCAGCAGTCCTTAGATTTGGCGGAGCAGCCTTTCTGTTAAAGTATGCTTTTTCATGCTTTGTCAAGGCTATAAAAAACAACGAACATTTAACAAAAAACAAAAAATCATCAAATCAATACATAATATTAAATGCTATTTTTGTCAGCCTATTAACCCCCTACGTCATTATAGATACCATAGCAATAGCGGCTTTGTCAAATGAATATATCAAAATACCGTTCTTTCTAGGTAATGCTATATCTGCCATTACATGGTTCGCCGGTCTTGGATTCGCCAGTGGTAGGTTTTATCATATTCTAAATCAAAACCAAACATGGCGGTATATCAATGCATTTACCGGATCGGTAATGATTTTTATGGGGCTAAAATTGCTTTTTGCATAACGAAAAAAAACTCTTGCTTTTTAAAAATAAACAAAATATCAAAGTTCAACGGCTCCTTCGTCCAGCGGTTAGGACATCACCCTTTCACGGTGGGAACACGGGTTCAAATCCCGTAGGAGTCACCAGTTTTTAAATCAAAAAACAATCCAAGATTTACATCTTCTTCCACTATGATCAAAAAAACAATTAATCCATTTTTACATTTTAACGGAAATTGCAGGGAAGCAATTGAATATTATCGAGATATTTTTAATGGAACAATAGAATTATTAATGACGGCCAAAGGTAAATTCGCCACTGAATTTCCATCTGAAAACTCAATTCTGCACTCTGTTTTAACATTTTACAACGGAATGATAATTATGGCATCCGACACAAGAATTGGCCTTGAATCTACCATTGGTAATAATAACTTTATAGTAATAAACTTC
>CAMCTP010000025.1 GCA_945878495.1 Rickettsia typhi
GTTCGCCAATATTCGACCGCTCGATCCCACTCTGAACCTTTTGGTGATTTTTCCTTGCCTTTTAAATATGCGAATGTTTTCTCATCTGGGGCGATAATTCCAAATCTAGCACCACCTTCAATTGTCATATTGCAAACTGTCATTCTACCTTCCATTGACATTTCTTCGAATACATTTCCACAAAATTCGATTGCGTATCCCGTTCCACCAGCTGTACCGATTACACCGATTATATGTAAAATTACATCTTTTGAAGTTATTCCCTTGCCAAGTACTCCCTTAACTTCAATTTTCATATTTTTTGATTTATCCATCCAAAGTGTCTGGGTTGCTAAAACATGCTCAACCTGTGATGTTCCGATTCCGCAAGCAATTGCGCCAAACGCTCCATGTGTCGCTGTGTGTGAATCTCCGCAAACAAGAGTTACCCCCGGTAATGTAAATCCTAAATCAGGGCCAACAACGTGAACAATTCCGTTGTTTTTGTGCCCAAGCGGAAAATACTCAATACCAAATTCATCGGTATTTTTCTTCAGGGTTTCGAGCTGAAGCCTTGATTCTGGATCTTTTACAATTGTAATATCTTTTGTCGGAGTGTTGTGATCAGCAATTGCCATGGTTTTTTTTGGATGTGCAACCGCTCTATTTGCAGCCCTTAATCCGTCAAATGCCTGAGGGGAGGTTACCTCGTGAATCAAATGTCTATCTATATAAATTAACGACATTCCGCTTGATTTGTCGTGCTCAACAACATGGCTGTCCCATATTTTATCGTATAAAGTTTTCATTTTGATTATAAAATCTAAATTTATATGAAGCTTTATGAATTAATTTTCAAGAGGTTTGTTGGCAATTTTTTAACTCTTTATCAATGATAATATCTTTAACGGATAATGGCTCAACGAAAGAAAGTCCCTCTAAGCTTGTGGCTCTAGATAATGCAACATAAGCTTGACCACTTTCAAAGCAACCTTTTGAAAAATCAATTCTAACGTCATCTAAAGTTAGACCTTGTGCTTTATGAATTGTGCTTGCCCAAGCTAATTTAAGAGGCAATTGAGTATATTTACCAACTATTTGTTTTTCTATTTGGTTTAATCCTTCATTAAAGCTATAAATACACCTCTCCCAAGTAACAGAAATGATGTCATAAGTTGTTGAATTTCTATCAAGTATAACTTTTACAGAATTATCTGATAATTTTATAACCGTTCCTAAATCACCATTAACATACTGATTATTGATATCATTTTTTAAAATCATAACTCTTGCATTAATTTTTAATTCTAATGTATTTGGAGCCGGAAGATTGTTTTTTGCTAAATCAAAATCACCCTCCATGGCGCCAAGATAAATCTTTGCATTACCATGTAAATCATTTAATTTTGCAAGATTATAATTATTTGCATCGAGATTTCTGCCTGTTAAAAGTATTGGCATACAAGACTCTCTATGTTGCTTTAAACATTTATTATTTAAAATATTCACAGTATCTTCTAAATCAATGCCATGTCTAATATTTCCAAGCAAAGATATAAAATCTATATCCTTTTGTCTAAAAATTTGCGATAATTCTATCTGTTTTAATTTTATTCCTCCAATTACTTTTGATGAAAAAATGAATCTTCCATTATAGATTTTTTCAAAAACCTCTTTTTCGTCTTTGCTTACAATAGGTGGTAGCTGATACAGATCTCCAACCATGATAACTTGAACTCCGCCAAATGGGAGAATATTGTTTCTAGTTTTTTGTAGAGTTATGTCAATAATATCGAGTAAGTCTGCACGAACCATTGATATTTCATCAATAATAATTCTTTCAACTTTTTCAATGATTTTTGCCTGACGACCAAAAACTGCCTTTATTTGATTGAGATTATTTAATCCTGGAGCAATACGAAAGAATTTATGTATTGTTTCTCCCGCAACCTGAATTGCCGTAACCCCTGTTGGCGCAAGAACTATTTGTTTAATGTTTTTATTTTTTAGTATCTCTTTAATTAAAGTTGTTTTACCAGTTCCCGCTCTACCTGTAATAAGTATAATTTGATCTTGTTTTTCTAATTCTGTAAATATTTCTTCTGGAAAAGAATATCTAATATCTTTTATTGCAGTACTTACAACATCATTCTCCAATTCTTTTGAAATTGTTAATCTTGTGTCCATTTTTTCTAATTTCTTTTGTTTTATAAAATTCATTCTTTTTAGAAATTGATATATAATAACGCATATAACACAAGATAATAATATAAAACTAGGATTTATTTTACTATATTTGATGGTGTCTATAGGATGTGCTAGATAGTCACTAAATTGTAATTTAAACGCTTCTCGGTCTTTCTCTACTGCTTGTTTATAATACCGTTTAGCATAGTCCGGGTCTGACTTAAATTTATTTAGAAGCTCTTCCGTATTATCATTTTTCCATCCCATATATTAATTTTCAAGAATTTTTTGCTATTAATTTGATATATCGATGAGCCCGCCGAATAAAATAACTCTTTTGTCGTCAATTTTAACTATTGGGCTAAAAAGTAGCTTTAGGCATAACAAAATTCCCAAGAATCCAAATATTATACCAAGCGATATTTTCATTACCGAGGCTAGGAATTTTTTTATGAATACAAAAAACTGATTTTGTAAAAATGTTGCTTCCAAAATTAATTTCAAGAGTTTTGTTTCTTTTAAAGATACTTTCGTAAATAAATAACAAAATAAAATCAATGGTTATGCTTTTGGCAATTCCCATAAGTACCGTCATTACATAAATGTTTTGGAGTTCCATTACATTTGTCAACCCCTCCATGATTACTACAGCAAAGCCTTCCTGCTGAGGCAAAATTATCGGTAAATGTAAGTAATAGAAATATTGATGCAAAATATGTAATTTTAATTTTTCTCATTTACTTACCTTACAGCTTATTCTTTTTTCTTTCTCAATCTTCATATTACCGAAATAACACTCAGAAATATCTTTGGAATTGATTTTCCAAACCTTTTTAAATCTTTTTTTTAAAACCTTAATATCCTCTTCTTTGTCAAATACATTGCAATCTTCAGCATTTTTATTTGCTGCCGAATAAGTCCAGTTGAAACTTCCTTCAACCGCTGATTTGTTGTCAAATATAGCAAACTTGTGATGCATTATTCTATCTTTTGAGTGAATTTTAATATCAAAACCCGTATCGTGTAATAACTTGACTTTGGACGAATTACCGAATGCTTGAATTCTATCGGTTAATATTCTTATTTTAACACCTTTGTCCTTTGCTTTTATTAACTGATCAATTATATTTAGATTATTAATTGAATAAACAGCTATATCAATTGTTTCGCTTGAATTATTGATTAATTTTATTATCTCTTTCTCGCATTTGTTGGTGAAAGTGATTTGGGCATGAGTATTTATTGCAAAATTAAACACTAACAACACCGTTATTATATAATTTTTGAACATAGGAAATATTTATTATAATTACCACCTTTTTTACAAGCATCCCTTATCAGGTGTTTAAATTGAATAGATAAATTATCAATTGTTGCGTGTTTCCATACATCGGGATAGTTATCACAATTATACTTTTTAATGTCATCAGCCAGCCAGGTTGCTTCAAAAGCTACAGCTTTTGAAGAGGTGCTATTTCCATAAGAGTCGACAGAAACAAATACATCACCGTCCCAAATCCCTTTTACATTTACTTGAAATATAAATTCATCTGTTTCATCTATTGCATATTTTAAACCTTTACAGACCTCGGTATTAATCATCAATAGATTGTCGTATTTCATTTTATATTGGATATCTATAATACCCGGTTTGTTTGAAATAATCTTGATTGATGCTGGTTGTCGTATGAACATGCCAACTAAAGCGAGAACAGCGCAAATTGCTATTGGTGTTTTTAAATTTATATTATTATTTCAACTTATTACTTTTTATCGTAATTTTATAATTAGTAAATATTAAATATCAAGGAAAAATACCTTGACTTTAAAAAATTCAACATGACTCTTCTTTGCGTGGCGGATGTAGCTCAGTTGGTAGAGCCCCGGTTTGTGGTACCGGTTGTCGCGGGTTCGAGCCCCGTCGTTCGCCCCAGTTTAATCTTACTCAACCCTTAATACTATTTACAAATTACTCTCTGATAATCTGCAATTGTAGTATTTTGTAAAAATAAATGCTGTTGCTTTATGAGCTCAAAATAAGTGAATTAATGGTAAAATTTTAAATAAATTTCACATATTTATTATATCGTGACAAATTTAAAAATCAAATTTTTCTCTATTTCTGATGAAGCTTGTTAAATTCTTGTTGATAGAAATTTAACCTTTGTTGTAAGATATCTTGCTTTATCGCAGAGCCCTTTAAATTAGGATTTGCCAATGTTTTAAAGTCTAGAGATGATAAGAATTTAAAATCTATTAAAGCCTGTGAAATATCAGCAGAGTTAAAGATAATATTGCAATATCCTGATCTCTTGTTGGGCGAATTTGATAGTATTTCCCAAGGTGTTTTCCCCCAGTTTTTTTTGGATAAATCATATATTGATCTCTGTTTTTTGGTAAGATGTCTTTTTATGAAGTTTTCGCCCTCGTAAAATAAGGCCACGGTTTTTAAATCCTTGATGTCAATATCGTGGATTTCTGATAAATCTTTTTCTATGGCTATCATTGAATGCAATTTTGCCATATTAAATCTAGGTGTTATGTATTCCAGAATGTGATTTTTTTGCAATTTGAATAATGCTTCAGTATTGTTGATTGAAAGATTTTTACCTATTTCATCCATAATTCTTTCGATGGATATTTTTTCAAGATTTTCCGCTAGTTTGTAGCATACGAACATTGTGTTGTTATCAAAATTTCCTATAATGCCGCAGAATCTAAAATACCGTAAAATACGCAAATAATCCTCCATTATTCTTTGGTTTGGGCTGCCGATAAATTGCACTTTTTTATTTTTTATATCTTCAAGTCCGTTGTGAAAATCGTAAATTTTGCCATTTTGATCACAATAAAGTGCATTTATTGTAAAATCTCGTCTAAGTGAATCCTGTTCAAAACTTCTGCAAAACTCAACTTCAGCATGTCTGCCAAATGTTTTAACATCAAGTCTGCAGGATGTAATTTCATACTTTTTACCGGTATTTTTGCTAAAAATGAATATCGTTCCAAATACCTCACCAGGTATTGGTAAAATATCTATATCTGCAATGGATTTAACGATATTTTTTACTTCACTTGGAGTTGCTGTTGTGGAAAAATCAATATCGGATTCAAGAGCGTTGGAGTCTTGTTTTAACATTGCATCTCTTATGAATCCACCAACTATTCTCAGCTCTTGATCATTGGCTGCAAATTGATCAAAAAGTTGGTTTATGAATATATGTTCTATTGGATTTATTAGGCTTTTTAAATCTATCATTTTTTACTTGCAAATTAATATTTATTGATGCATTTATTGCTAATAAAAAGCAATACTATGAGTATAAAAAAAATAATTTCAGCGGTACTTTTACTGGTTTTGGCTATATCGTGCTCTGCAAAGCAAAAACCATACTTCAACAGAAGCTGGGGTTATCTTGATGCAAAAAAGATGTCGGAAAAAAAAGACATAACTACTGTTGGCAAAATCGACAATAAAGCCATTCCATTAAAGCAAAAAAAGGTTGTTAAAAAAACAAAACCCGCTGTAGTGAAGGCTGCACAAAAGAATTCAAAGGTAAAAAATTTAAATAAAAAACCAGTTGTTAAAAATGTACAACCTAAATCAGTAAATCAAATAATAATAGCGGCAAGAAATTCAGGATCTACAAGTTATAAAATTGCTGGTAAAATCTGTGAACATCTGAATTCCGATAAAAATTTTAAGCCTAGATGCGTTGTAGAGCCTGTAAAAAACATAATGCAAGCGTTAAAAAATCAGTCAAGATATGACTTTATAGTTTCAAAAAACTCAATTGAGCAAGAATTTAAGCTTCTCAACAATGGTGATCATGGATTGAAATCGATGTTCTCATTGTATCCTGAATTATCGACAATGATTGTTGGTAAAAAATCAGGCATTAAAACCATGAAAGATTTAGCTGGAAAAACTGTATTTTTGGCATCAAGTGGACCTGTTGCAAAAAAAGAATTTGACAGAGTACTTGAGGCGTCTGGCGTTAAACTAGATAGCATTAAAATTGTAAAAGGGCTGAGAATGGGAAATGCTTTGTGCGATGGAAAAATAGATGCAATATTCACCGAAATTAATCATCCAGATGCTGATATAGATGAGTTTATTGATGTCTGTGGTGCTAAAATTTTAACACCAAGTAAGGATGTGGTTGACAGTTTGGCAAAAAAATATCCTGAATATACTATTGGAACAATACCAGCCGGTGAGTACAGCAATCACTCTGTAGTTATAAGAAATATTGCAATTACAGCAAATTTAATCGCTACTTCAAAGGTTTCAAATGATGTAATTTACAATGTTGCCAAATCGGTATTTGGTGATCTTCAAGGCTTTAAAACTAGAGATCGTTCATTGCTTGATCTTGTAGCAAAAAATATGATTGAAGTAAATAACGGATTAATATTTGATATCCATCCTGATGCGGTTCGTTATTACAAGGAAATTGGATTGATAAAATGATAATTCTTGGAATTGATCCTTCCTTAAACTCTCTTGGATATTGCGTTTTGCTTTCAGATAAATCAGTTGTCAGAGTCGTCGAAGTTGGAAACATTAAATCAAAAATTTCTGATTCCTATATGGATAAGCTTAAAACAATTCACGCTAAGTTTTGTGAGATAAATAGCTTGCATAAGCCTGATATTTTGGCTATAGAGGAGACTTTTGTAAATACAAATGCACAGAGTTCTTTGAAGCTTGGCGTTGTTCGTGGGGTTTGTTTGTCACCATTTTTAAATCGTGATTGCAAGATTGTTGAATACGCACCTCGTGTTGTAAAAAAGCGTTTGACTGGTAATGGATCGGCCGATAAAACTCAGGTGATGTATATGGTAAAAGCTATAATACCTAGTATTGAGCTGAGTAATAATGATGAAAGTGATGCTGTTGCGATTGCGATATCGTGCTATTTGGAGTTTTGTGGATAGATGATTTTTCAGAATTTTACGGAATATAAGGAGAATTTTCAAGATTTAAAACCAAGGATTTTGGGTCTTGATTGGGGTGCTAGAAAAATTGGCATTGCGATAAACGATTCTAAAAATATAGTATCCTCTCCCTTGACTATAATTGAGAATAACGATGTTTGTTTTGATACGATATGCAAAATTGTTGTGGAAAATAATGTTAAGTGCATTGTAATTGGAATGCCTTTGGATGAAAATGGCGAGAGATCGGGAAATTGCGATAAAGTTGAATTATTTGCAAATGAGTTGGATAAGAAAATTGCCATTGATATTGTATATTTCGATGAAAGAATGACAACAAGAGGATTTGGATCTATGATTTTATCTGCTGGTGAATTTGGACGATCTTCGTTTCGTGGGGCAAGAGATGGGCGTTCGAAAATCAGCGTATTCAGAGATTCTGGATCGGGAAAAAGAAAAGAAAAAGTTAGTCTTGCGAGGCATGATTATAAAAATGACGATGCCGGTTCCGCTGCACAAATTCTGGAAAGTTTTACTTCTGCTGTTAAGATTTAAATGAAAATTCTGTATATTTTGACATTGTTTATTTTATCTTCCACTACTGCAAGGGCTGATATTGAGAGTTTTAAAAAATCATTATCAGCATGCTATATTCGTCATTCCGAACAGAGAGATCGAGAAGGGGATGGTTTCATTGCGCTGAAATTTAGACAAAGATCTGTGGAGAATTTAAAGTTTCAAGATGGAGTTTATCCAATCACTCCACTGTCTTTGAGCGTAGAGTCTGCCGATGAATTAAATTTAATGCTAAAATTTCATCGAATGATGAGTTATTATAGATTGGATTTTAATATTTTAAAAGATGATTACGATTTGCTTGGTCATTTGCAATGTCAATTTGATATTTGGATGTTGGAAAATGGTCAATCAAAAAGCTCTGCTGAGCATAGGTCGGCCGCTAGACAGAATTTTATTGATAACATTGGTCAGTTTGAAAAAGATTATCCGGTTTTAATTAGTAGCACGAATATTTCACAGAATTTTGCCAGTCATGATATTGAGAAAAACATATCCAGCGGCGATTGTATGTCTCTTATTTTTGAAAAAGATTCTTATAAAATTACCTCAAACAGTATAGCAACAATTGAAGCTATATTGAGTAAAAAACAGCAATTCTCACCTTTTGGAATCTTGTTAATTGGATATATAAATTGGTACGATGAAGATCATTTTGCAAAGCTTGTTGCAAAAAAAAGAATGGAATCGGTCTATAATTTTTTCATGATGATTAATTTAAATCCTTATAAAATAAGAGGAACCTTGGTTGATATTAGAAAGCAAAATAGTGTTTCTGAGCTTGGAATGAACAATCAAATACGAATCTGTATATTTGACATTTTAAAGCACGGAAAACTTGGTAATGAATTTGTTAGGGAGTTTGACTTTAAAAATAATATGCAATATATTGACGTACAAAATGAAAAAATAAAACGATAATTGTAATAGCATGGAAAAAAAAATATTGGTTTTAAATGATAGTCGAATATCCAATCTGAAGCAATCACTGGCATTGGCGAATGAAATTGCCGAGCTTGCGTCATGCTCTGTTGAGGTTTTAGATATAACTTTTACTCTATTTGCTTTTATGCCAAATATACCTTATTTGCATAGATTGTATTTTAAAAATAAAAACCCAAAATACAAAAAATATGATTTTATTATATCATGTGGAAGAAAACTAGCCAACGCATCGGTTTATTATAAAAAGCACTATGGATCAAATGATGTAAAATCCATCTCGATTTTGAAGCCAAATTTACCGTTTGCTTTTTTTGATGCAGTTATATTGCCAAGTCATGATGGTATTTTTGATAAACCAAAAAACAATATCGTAAATGTTAATGGCGCTATTACGTCCGATAATTTCGGTTCAAATGTAATGGATAAATCTGCTGATTTGATATTTGATAAATTTGAAAAACCATATATTGGCGTTATGATTGGCGGCAATTCCGGTGGTTTTAGATTTACGAATGATGCTATTATTGAGCTGTCTAAGAGGCTTGATATAATATCAAAAAACATGAATGCTTCTCTTTTTATAACCACCTCTCGTAGAACTCCAAGGGGACTGCTTGCGAAGCTGACAGAGTATCTAAATTGCTCATACTATATATATGATTTTCACTATTTATCAAAAGGAAAAAGTCCATATTCTTTGTTTTTAAAAAACTGCGATTATTTTGTTGTTACGGCTGATTCAATTTCTATGATATCTGAGGTTCACGAGACTAAAAAGCCAGTTTATGTTTTTTCTAATGGGATTATTAAAAATTCCAAACATTCAAGATTTTTAAACACAGTTGTGCAAAATAAATCGGTAAAACTTTTATCCGAATGGGATGAGATTTTATCTGGCTATGATTTTGTTGATATTGATTGCATGAAATCTTTTGCCATGAGGGTTCTTGAAAAAATGAAGTCTAAATCTTGTAATTGATATGTTAATTGTTGTAAAAATTGGCACTGACAGCGTAATTGGCAATATTGATAAAATAGCACAGGATATTTCTGGCTTAAAGAAACATGGGCATGATGTTATATTGGTTAGCTCTGGGGCTGTTGGATTTGGTAGGTCAGAAATTGATTTAGGAAGCAATCCGGTTGAAAAACAGATTCTTGCAAGCGTTGGTCAGGTAAAATTAATGCTGCAATATCAGGCTGCATTTTCCAAATATGATTATAAAATTGGTCAAATATTGATTACAAAAAAAGATCTTGAAGGTAAAAACGAGGTGGCGAATTTTGAATTAATGACTAGAAAAATGTTGGAAATAAAAAGCATAGTTCCAATTGTTAATGAAAATGATTCAGTTGCTTTATCTGAAATTATGTTCACCGATAATGATGAAATTGCTGGAACTTTAGCATCTTTTCTTGGCTCCGATAGGTTGATAATTTTAACAAATGTCGATGGTGTTTATGATGATTTTTTCTCGGAAAATAGAAAAATATTGAATGAAATAGAACTGGATTCCATGCCAAAGATATCGTCAGAGAAAAGTAAAATGGGACGAGGTGGAATGCAAAGCAAGGTTAGGATTGCCAGTAAATTAGCGAAGATTGGTATTTCTTCGACAATATGTAATATTAAAAACGACAATGTTTTAACGAGATTAATTTGCGATAATGAGAGAATTGGAAGTACTTTTTTGCCATCACGATCAACCAAGGCAAGTTCGGTAAAACGAAAAATTGCATTTGATGTTGGGGTAAAAACATTTGGCTCAATAGTGGTTA
Organism: Rickettsia typhi; assembly: GCA_945878495.1. GTDB lineage: Bacteria > Pseudomonadota > Alphaproteobacteria > Rickettsiales > Deianiraeaceae > CAMCTP01. The sequence goes on from CAMCTP010000025.1 coordinate 10,408, forward strand.
ATGATTGTTTATTGAAGAAAATTAAACAAGAAAATTCAGTGTTTTCAATATTGCCGATAGGTATTGAATCTTGCAGTGGAGATTTTCATATTGGAGATTTGATATCCATTAAAGATGCATGCGGAATTGATATTGGGTATGGATTAGCGAGGTATTCTGCAATAGAATTAAATCAGAAAATTGGCAAAGAACATGAAAAGCCAATTATTAGATATGAGCAATTATATATTATATAAGTTATGAACAAAGATCTACTTTTTAAATCAGCGGCGGCAAAAAACTCTCTTCAATCAGCATCTCAGGTGCTTGTATGTGAGTTTATAAAAAAATATTGCACTGCAATTGAAACGAATGTAGATTTGATTTTGGCGGAGAATTTAAAAGATCTTGAGCGAATGGATCCTAATAATTCAAAATATGATAGGCTATTATTAAATCGTGATAGAGTATTTTCAATTACCGCGGATGCAAGAAAAATTGCCGATATTGCATTTGATCCTTTTGCCGTATTGGAAGAAAAAATTGGTAGTAATGGGATTGAGATAAAAAAAATATCTTGTCCATTTGGGGTTGTTGGAATGATTTTTGAATCACGTCCAAATGTCGTTGTTGATGCGATAGCGATTTGCCTAAAAACTCATAATATATGCGTTTTAAAGGGTTCGGATGAGGCTAGATTTTCGAATTTAACACTTGTATCAATTGCTAAAAATACCCTAAAATTTTTAGGATTGCCTGAAGATTTTGTCAATCTTTTGGATTCTGATAGGTCATCGGTAATGGATTTAATTTCTGCAAAAAACATAGTTGATCTGGTAATTCCACGAGGAGGGCAGGGCTTGATTGAGTTTGTTCGAGATAATTCAATGGTGCCTGTAATTGAAACCGGAGCTGGCGTTGTTCATATTTATATTGATGAGTTTGCCGATTTAAATATTGCCAGCAAGGTTGTATTTAATTCAAAAACAAGAAGACCAAGTGTTTGCAGTACATTGGATTGCTTGGTAATTCATAAAAATCAAATTCAGAATTTCGGAGAAATAGCTAAGAATTGTATTGATGCTGGTGTATATTTTTATATCGATCAAGGCTTGTCTGCGGTAGTAAAAAATATACCAAATATTCAATATGAGATTGCAAACGATGAGGCTTTTGGTTGTGAGTTTTTATCCCTAAAAATGTCTGTCAAAATTATTGATAGCTGTGAGTCGGCGATAGATTTTATCAATAAAAATGGCTCTCATCATAGCGATGCTATTGTTACATCCGATGAACAATCGGCAAAAATATTTACAAACTTGGTTGATTCTGCGGCGGTTTATGTCAATTGTTCGACAGCATTTTCAGATGGTGGATGTTTTGGACTTGGTGCCGAAATTGGAATTTCAACCCAGAAGCTGCATGCAAGAGGACCTTTTGCTCTTGATGCCTTGAGAACATATAAATATATTATTCACGGTGATGGCAATGTGAGGTAATCTATACGCCGAAGTTGTATTTCTTTAGACTTGCTTTATTCACAGGTATTGCTATGGTTTGTTCGGTTTTTTCTGATTAGTAATAGCTTTGCGGGGATACTTATTGTTATATATTTTTGATTTATCGCCAAGATTTTGTATTTTAGGGTATCGTTGTATTTAATTTAGCTCTCAATCTTGTGATTGTTTTTTCAATTGATGGCGGCATTTTTCGTGGTTTTTGTTCGATTGTTATATTATAATTCTTGAGAGATTTAATAATTGGCTTTGCTACCAACGATATCTGGAATTCTTTTTGAAAGTTTTTTGAATTGCTCTGTGTCAATGTCATGACTGTTATTTACCTTGACATTGCCGTGATTTTTGAAAACCCTGTATCCATGAATAAAATTTTCTTGCTGAGTGTCGTTACTTGATATTTTTTGCGAAGAATGACTTTGTGGAAGCTC
>CAMCTP010000026.1 GCA_945878495.1 Rickettsia typhi
AAGCATTCTTGTTGCTTCTTTTTCAACATCTTCGATAGTTTTTACAACTTTTACTCCTCCGGCTTTTCCTCTTCCACCGGCATGAATTTGAGCTTTTACAACAAAAACTTTAGTACCGCTAGCCTGTAATTTTTTAGCACCTTGAACAGCTTCTTCAACGCTAAAAGCATGATATCCAAACGATGTTGGTACTCCGTAATTTCTTAATATATCTTTTGCTTGATGCTCGTGTATGTTCATATTTAGAATAAATAATATGTTTTATACGATATTATTTACAAAAATAATTTGCAAGAAAAATATCTTGACAAGTCAAATACATTTATATTAGTTTTAATTAAATGTTTAAATTATGATATTCTTGCTATTTTATCAAATTTTATCAGTGGCGATTATGCCGATTTTAATTGCGAATTTTCTTTATAGAGTTGCTCGCAAAAAGGATAAAATTGGGTATTTTTTTGAAAGAATCGGTTTACAAAAAGGTTTTTCAGGACAGTATATATATATTCACGCAGCAAGTGTCGGGGAGTCAAAAAGCTCAATTCGTTTGATTAAATCGCTTTTGGATAGAGGTTTTTATGTCAAAATAACGACAATGACGATTACCGCCAGACGCATTTTGGAGGATATTTTTGCTAATGAAAAGAGGGTTAAAATTCGTCAAGTACCCTTTGATTCATTGATTTTTATATTAATATTTTACATTTTCAATAGACCGAAAAAAGTTTTTATTATCGAATCAGAGCTTTGGATTAATTTGATCAAAATCGGGTCTATATTTTCCGATGTTTATTATTTAAACGCTAGGCTTTCAGATAAAAGTTATGATTTTTGGTTTGGAGTAAATAAGTTTCTAGGATTTAATATATTTAGATATTTTAAGAAGATTTTTGTTGCAGAGTTTGGGTTGGTTGGTAAAATTGCCAATTTTAATCACAATGTTGAATATTGCGGAAATTTGAAGTCCGATTATTATCCTATTTATTCAAGCATAGGGAGATGCTTTTCTGAGAAATTTGCTACAGTGTGTAAGAAAAAAACTATATTTCTGGCAAATACCCATGTTGATGAGGAGGTGGCTTTGATTCGATCGCTTAATGCACATGTTGATTTGGATGAATATAGATTGGTTATCGCACCAAGATATATTTCAAGGGTTGACGAAATATCCCGACAAATCGGGTTGAGCTGTGTATTGTTTTCTGATTTTGCTTTAGATTCGAAGAAAGCTGATTTTCAATGTTTGATTGTTGATGAAATGGGGGTTATGTCTAGTCTGTATGACGCTTGCGATTTTGTTTTTATAGGTGGAAGTTTGTTAGATAGTTCAATCGGTGGGCACAGTCCTCTTGAGGGAGTTTTTCATAGAAAAGCCGTTGCGATTGGTTCGATGAATAAAAACTGTAGGGATGTTTGCAATGAATTAGCTTCTTATAATGCTATAAAAATTTGCAGAGATGATGATGATTTTGGAAAATTTATTGCATCAAATGATTTTTATGAATATCTCGAGGGTGTTGATGACTTTGTAAGTAATAAACCAAATGTTTCAGAGATTATACTTGATTATATATTTTAGAAGTTATAATTTTATTGAATATTTTACTGTTCAGAAGCACACATTCTTTTGATTTTTTGAACCATTCTGCTTTCGATTCTTCTTGCTCTTAGCTTATCGAAAACGTTTTTTCTCGATAATGAGTGAATTCTTCCGATATTTGCTCTTATTGCCGTGATAACAGAATTTGAGTCAACTCCAGGTTTAGCCATTTCTTTTATTGTAACAAGAGAGTTTTTTATGTAATTTTTTATTTGAGTTCTTCTTGGTTTATTTACTGCCGCTTGTCTAGCGTTTTTTCTCATATTTTTCCAAGCTGTTTTAGTATTTGGCATTCTAAAAGAATAATATTTGTTGTTTTAATAAATTGAAATAAATAAAAGTCAACGAATAATTATAATTTTTTCAGAATCTTTTTTATAGTCGTAATTTTTTTTGATAAATTCGGTAACGTAATCGCTATTTTTAATTTTTGTCATCGATTTTTCATCGTGAGAAAGTATGTTTAATATTTCAATATTTCTGTCTATATCTTCGTTGTTTTCCTTGAAAGTTTTTTTGTATTGAGCGAATTCAGCTTCAGATGATTTTAGTTGTTTTAAGCCATTTGTTGAAAAAATGGACTGATAAATTAAGTATATATTAAATGCAATTATCCAATTTACCCCCCAGAATATTTGTTTATATCGTTTTTCATTTTGATTATTTTTTTTGCTCATTTTGTTAGAACATTTCAGAGCATGATGCTTGAAGTATTTCTTGTGGAGTGTATTCTGTAGATCTATAAAATGTTTTGCCGTCAATCGTTCCTTGTACATTTTTGATTTTTGCAGGCAGGAGAAGCACCGCAAACGTTGCCGGAGCGAAGAATAAAGCCAGTCCAACGGCGATTGTAACAGCTTTTTCCCAGCTAATACTTCCTTTGAAGCACAAAAATGCTGTACCCATGATTACGACAATTCCTATACCACGTGCTGCTCTACCGGTTGACAATATCATTATATCACATAAAGCACCGGCTGCTCCATCAGAAGAGGCGTAGGATGTCGATGTAAAGCCTATAAAAATTAGAATTGTAAGTATTATTTTTTTCATAATATTTGTATATACAGAGATATTTCAGTTAAAAAATAAATAATAGTCAAGTTTTGCTTCCAAGATTTTTTTAAAATCTTATTTCTTGAATTATTTTAATAAATAGATGATTGTTTCTGGATATGCTAGTATTTTTAATACAATTGATATGCAAAATGATGTTATTTTGCCAAGCGCCATAGATATTTTTACAAAAAATATTAGACTTCTTTGGCAGCATAATCAGTTAAAAGAAATTGGCATTATTAGATCGTTTAAATCTGATGAAATAGGCTTTTTTATAACTGCCGAGGTTTTTGATACGACTAGCCATGGTCGATTTTTCACTGAAAAAATTAAACTCGGATTTTCTTCTTTAAGTATAGGTTACTCTGTTATTAAATCTTATACAGACTCTGATTCAGGAGTTAGATATATTGAAAAATTAAAGCTTATTGAGGTAAGCGTTGTATCTTTTGGGGCAAATCCAGCAGCGAAAATTTCATCTATTAGACAATTTTAGATATTATTTTGTGCTATTTTTGTGTGGCAAATTTATCGTTAAATATGCACACAAGTTCCCCGCCAAATCGAAGTGCAAATTGATATTCCGTTGTGTCAAGTACTACATATTTGTCTTCTATTTTATACTTTAATAAATACTCGGTACCGTCTTTATCAACAGCATAAATTGATGGAATTTTAGAGTTTTTAAACATTATGTAGGTTCTCATTCCATCGTCGAAAACTTTTGTTGGTTGTATTGATTTACCAGATCCAGCATAGGAATATTTAAAATTCATTCCAGCGGTTTCTCCAAGTTTTCTTTTGCCAACTGTTTTTATTTCGGAGAGTTCGCCGTTTATTGATCCAATTCTTTTTGCAAAAACAGGCGCATCTGGCTGTATGTCAGGATAGTAAAACGATAATCTGTAAAAGAAATCATCATCCTCGAAATCTTCGCTAAATGTTGATGATATGTCAAAATAATATGTTCTATCTTTGTTTGTGGTAATTATCATATTGGTGCTTAACCCAGGATCCATAGGTTTCATGTAGATTGAATTTCCAACAAGTTTTACACTCCAGCCCCTTGAATCTCCAAAGGTTTGTAGAATAGGGGATTCGTCATCCGGAAATATTACTTGCGAGTTGTAGCCAACTTTAAATTTTAGGTTATAAACATCATTTGGGCTGTAGACCAAAGTTCTCATTCTTCGATCTATTGGAAGTGGCAATTTCTGCCGATGATCGCTATTTATTCTTATTGTTTGCTGTGGTTCGTATGATTTTGAATCCGAGAAATCACCCGCTTTATTTCCGGGAAAGTTAGATTTTTGAAATTCCTGTAGCTGTTGTTGTTTAATCCTCTCTGGTGGAACAATTTGCTGTGGCTGTTGAATTGAACCTACAGCTCCAGACATTACTGTGTTTATTGCTATCTTGGTATTGTCATTTACGGTATTTGTAATTTGAGATGTATCGATTTTTTCCGCATAGGATATTGTGTCAATAGTCAAAAAAAGTATTGCGATTAATGTGATTAATATTGCTTTGCTCATATCGCTTCTTGACTTTTAAAAAAACAAACAAGTTAATTGTATAATAAATATAAAAGATATGAAAAAGTTATTTGCAAGTTTTTTATTGATAGTGGGATGTGCAAAATTTTCAAGCTATCCTGATTGGTATATAACGCCACCAAATAATTCTAATACTTTTTTATATGGATCAGGCGAGGGTTTTGACCCAGAAGAGGCTAGGATGGCCGCTTTATCTAATGTTGGCTCTAGGTTGAGAACAAGCGTTGCTTCATCTTCTGCTAGTAGCACTGATGTTGATAATTTAGGACGAAGCGATTCATTTGCAAGCAGAATAAAGGCGAATTCTGCAAAAATTACTTTTACAAATTACGAGATTGAAAAGAGTCAATATGTTGGCAAATCAAATAGCTATATTGCTTTGGTTAAGGTTGATATTTCAAAGCTTGTTGGCGAGTATAGCGATCACATAAGAAAAAAAATATCAGCTATCAATACTCTGATTAATCAGAAAAATTCAGGCGTTTTTAAGGAAAAACTTTCTCTTGAAAAAGCTTATAAATTAGCTTTAGAGGCAGAAGAAATGGCCGGAGTTATTAAATCTGTTGATCGATCACAATATGATCAAACGGAGGTTTTGCTTGGATCTTTGGCGTCAAGAATCTCATCTTTATCAAAAAATATTTATTTCTCAATTGATTGTAATGATGAGAAAATTTCGAATATGATCGGCGAAATGATATTAAATTCCGGCTTTTCAGTTAAGTCATCAGGCGGGGTAAAAATTTTCTGTGATCTAGTTTTCAAGAGTCAAAATTCTGGTGTATCAAGTTTGATAATTGAGAATTTATCAGGGAAAATATCGGTTATTGATTCCACTGGAGCTAGTGTATTGTTGAAAAATATATCTAAAAATGGTAGCTCTATGATGAGTTCTGAAATGGCTAAATCGGCAGCTGTGAATGCACTAAAAGCCGATATTCAAAAGGCTGGAGGGCTATTTGAATTTTTGCAGTAAATAATACTTGACAATAATTTTTAGAATATTAATAAAACCTATAATATTAATTTAGCATGCCAGTTACCTGCTCGATAACGAAAAGTAGATCCATAAAAGGTCATAATGTGTCAAAGTCAAACGCTAAGACGAAGAAAATCTTTCACGTCAATGTAAGACCTGTGAGATTCTTTAGCACAATATTGGGTGCTGATATTATAATGAAAATGACTACACGTGGGATGAGAACAATAGTTAAATACGGAGGAATAGATGCATTTTTGTTGAATTACAAACATTCAAAATTAACCGATCCTATAAAAGTGATTAAAAAAAGAGTACTTGGTGCAATGAAAAAGAAGGGTCTTGAAGGAAAAACTTCTCAGGAGGTTCAAGTAATTACAGCTTCTCAGCCAATTTATTCTAACGGAAAGAAATAGTATTTTCCAAAATTTACCAATTCTTGATAACAATACGGCATCAGAGTCCAAGCTGTGAAATATAAGCTTGGATTTTTTGTTAATGTATTAGATAATTAAAAAAATTCTTGATTATTGAAAATATCAGATATATACTTGCGTAGTATTGTGATAACATTAAAATGAAGCTTATTAAGATAAGTAGAGATAGACTTCAGAGATCTCTTTCTCATGGATATTTCAAAAAAATTTCAAATAGCTCTAATTCTTCTCTAACGCAGTCAGACTATAAGTCAATTATAGATAAGCTAGATATAGCAAATCAGGAACATGCTGGATCCGTAGATGCTATATTTTCATTATTGATTAAAAAGAATCGAGATATAGAAAACAATGCTAAATTTCGAAATATTAGGAATGGAATTAACGCCGAAATATTTAAAATGGGCGGTGAATACGATAAGAAGTTAATACAATGTGTCAAAACAAATGCCAAAGATATAAAAGCCGAAATGTTTGCTTTGGTACAAAAGTTTTACAATTCGGGCTATAAAATAATTGCTTACGACATCATGCGTCAATTAAGTATTTTATCAGAATGGATGGATGATGCCATAAATGAGAAAGATGCTGATAAAAATAAACATAAAATAAAAGAGATTTTTAGCCCAGATTCCGACTTTCATAAATCTTTTCTTTATCTTAATAAGATTAAAAGTTTGCTTCAGAAAACAAGTTTGAAAGATGAGCTTGCAAAATTTAGTACAGAAATACATACGAATGAGAAAAAACAAGTTGTTGACATAGAAAAGTGCATCAAAGCTGCCGATGCTGGCTCTGCTGTTGGTTCTTTTTTTGGCTTATGTGTCGATAAAGGTAGTAAAATTATAAATAATTATGTGTCGGATACCATTATTGGAAGGGATTATGATACATTAAAGGAGCAAAACCCACTTAGTATAATATCTAAAATAAAAGATAGCTTTATCGAAGTAGATAAAAAATGCAACATTACTAGAGAAGCAAATGGTAAGGTTGGAATTTTTGACATCAACAATAAAAACTCCACTCAGACCTATGTAAAAGATAAGCAAAAAAGATTTAATGACTTCAAAACAATGTTGTTGAATATTTTTGAGAACAAGGAAAAATATGATGTAGAAAAATATCAGCTAAACAACAAGTCGACAGATTTTTTCTTTGAAACAATACCAAGCAATTATAAAGATGCTATTAAGTGGGGGGTGGAAAATAATGCGGAAAATATTATAAAGTTATTCAAAGCTGTTGTAACTGAGGGCGGAATGAAGGATCTCAATTATCGTAAATGTGAAAACATAGCAAATAAAATAGGTCTAAATGATTTAATTAATAATTTAATATACAATTTTAATCAAATTCCTGAATATGAACCAGCAAAGATTAAAGATTGTTTGGACATTTTTATTAAAAAATTTAATGATAAAATTAATCGCAAGGAAGAATATTTTAAAAAACATGGGGGTCGATTTTTTCTTAAAAAACATAAAGGCTTTAATGCTCTTTCAGAGGGAATAAAGAAAATTACTGGTGGAATGTCTAGTGGGTTTGATTTTATCACCAAACCTGAAAGTCTAGTAATCCAAATTTCAAGTAGCTTTGAAAAATGGCATGATAAACAAGTTGCAGATTTAACAAAAGATAAGAAATTTCTTAAACAAATTGCGAGTCGTAAAGATTACGGTGAACACATAGATTCATCTCGGCTTATTGAAAATTTAAGCCCGAAGGATATAGAAAATATGAAAAAATATGCTGCACCTCGGATGTTTGCAAGAAGTATAAAAGAAAATCAGTTTATTAGACAGGCTAAACTTGATGCTGAAAGGCAAAAAATGTTCCGTGATTACAGACTTGCCAATGATTCTAAGGGAAATGTATACTATCCTCCTGAAGGTACAAATTACCCAACTTTCTATCAACAAAGCCCATATCCTCTTCAGGGTATTTATCCTCAACAACCAATGCTTTCGGACGCTGATATTAAAAGAATTGCCGATGCGATTTGTCGTAGAAGGATTGCGGAAGGCACGACTCCAGGAGGATTTAAGTTTCTTCGTTGATAATCTTAAAATATCAATAATGCTTGCAAATTATAATATATACTTTATTGTGGAGAATAAAAATTTTTTATTTTATGAAAACATTAATCGTAATTTCACTTTTTAGCTTATTTTTAGTGTCTGGCAATGCCTTTGCTAATGATACAAAGATTGCAATTATCGATGTAAAAGATGTTGAGTCGGGTAGTAAAAAAGTGCAAAATTTCAGAAAAGAGATTGAAAAAAAACAGTCTAAATATCAAGATGAAATAAAAAAACTTGAGGAAAAAATACAGAAAGATGCAAATTCTTTAAAAGAAAAATCCAGCACACTTTCTTCTGAGCAGTTAAAAAAAGAAGAGGCTAAGCTAAAAAAAGATATTGATAATTATTCCGCAAAAGCACAAAAATACAATGCTGTAATGGAGTTTGTAAAAGGGTACGGTGTGCAGGATTTGAATAAATGCCTGTGGGATTCAGTTTCATCATATGCAAAACAAGAAAAAATTGACCTTGTTATGCCTGCATCTTCCGTTATGTATGTTTCTTCGAATGTGTTAAATATTACCAACGAGACTGTTAAATCTTTGGATTCTTCTTCTTGCAAAATAGATGCAGCATCTTATTTTAAGAAAGCTGAGAGCGATGCTGAAAAAATAAAATAATTTTAATAATTTGTAATGGATGCAAGATTTTACCCAAGATCAAAAGATTCTTTTGATCTTTCTGTTTTACTAAATTCGGCCGATATAGATACATCTCTATTTTCAGACAGCATTCTTTCATTTCAAATTAAATCACTCGCATCGTTATTTGAAGGTGGCGAAGGAGATTTATCGTTTGTCGAAAATGTTAAATATCAATCACTGGTTGAATCAAGCTCGGCATCATTTGTTCTTTGTTCGAGAGAGTTTTTTGATAAAAATACTCATATTGCTAACAAGCTTATACCATGCGATGATCCTTATGTTGGAATCGCAAAAATAGCAATGTTTATGTATGGCTATGTAAATAGACCTCATTTTGAGATATCTGAGTATGTAAAAAATGGAGGCTCTTTGGTTCATAGTAGAGCATTATTGGGTGAAAATGTTATGCTTGGATCTGGTGTTGTTGTTGGCGAAAATGTTGAAATCGGCTCAAATGTTGTTATTATGAGTAATTCCTCCATAGGTAGGGGGTGTAAAATAGGTGATAATACAATCATATATGAAAATTCAAATATTAAATTTTCTTTTATTGGGCAAAATTGCATTATTCACCCATCATGCTCGATTGGGCAGGATGGATTTGGATTTGCACCTTGTAAAAAAACAAAAAAACTTTTTAAAATTACTCATCTTGGCAGGGTTTTGATTGGTGATGATGTTGAAATTAGAGCTGGTGTTTGCATAGACAGGGGATCATTCTCTGACACTGTTATTTCCGATGGCGTCAAAATAGACAATTTATCTCAAATTGGGCATAATGTAAAAATTGGGAAATCAACAGTTATAGCTGCTCAGTGCGGTATTGCCGGAAGTGCTGAAATAGGATTTGGATGCATGATAGGTGGTCAGGTTGGAATTGCCGGTCATATAAAAATCGGTAATCTTGTGCAAGTTGCTGGAAAATCAGGTGTCATAGGAGACATAGATGATGGCAAAAAAATTGGTGGTTATCCAGCTGTTGATTTTGGTCTTTGGAAGAGAGGAACTGCATTGCTATACTCTTTATGTGATATGAGAAAAAAGAAACTAAAGCTATCACCTTTGGCAAAATGGATAAGGTCATTTTTAGGGGTTTAAATATACGATGAGACTTTTTGCCGCAATAATACTTATAGCGATATTGTTTTCGTCTTGTGCTAATCACAAAACACAACCTTTTAATGCCGAGTATAATCCAATGATTAAATCTGTTGATTCTGATTTGCCATTTATAGTTAAAAATATCAACAGTCAATTTGATGATGTTTTATATTATAAATTAGCCAAGGATTATCAAAAAAATCAACGTGAAAATTTTGCAAAACTTCAGGCTGTTGTGAGAAATAAAATTCATGGTCGAAAAAATAAAAATTTTGATGCATTAAAAATAAAGGCATTGAGACGAATTGAAAATGAGATAAGATTAATTAAAGAGGCAAACAGTAAGATTTCAAAAGCTGCACCTATATCTTTGGGTGATAGGCCAGATGAGGAAGCCTTGAAGACTTCTGGATACGAATTTTATAGTCCAAAGATCAATAAAATGAACTACATTTTTGAGATAGCTCACAAGAAATTTTCAGACTTAAGTCAGTCTTCTGATAGATTATTTGAGGAAATTTTGTCTAAAAACTTTCTTAAAACTTTGTTTGAACCAACCGAAACAGAGCTTGGTTTGTTTCATGAATCTGACAATAGAATGAATTTGTCTATTACGGCGAATTCAATATTTTTACTTTCAGCGCTGTATGATTTGGATAAAAATGAATATAATAAGATTATAAAATCGATACCAACGATAGTATTTTTCTATAAACTAAATGCAGATTATTTTGATAAAAATTCGATGTTGTTTTTTGAAAAACAATTTCCATTGATACATAACGGCTACTCTTTTGGTGGAAGTGGAATGTTCTCTGATAGTAAAGTTGGCGTTAATTTCGCCAAGGAGCCGCATGATTGTACTGAGGCGATATCTTATATAATGGCTAAAGATGTTGGCGTTGAGGAAAAAATGGCTTGTGGGTCATATTTTTCAACATACGATTTTCTAAATCTTTACAGAATAAAAAAAATAAAAGCTACTGATGTTGGATATGAATTTTTGATTAATAGATCGCAGTATTATTATTTAAATAGATATTTTGATATTTTGGATATCTCAGACATAGGGCTCGAAGGTTTAAAAAAAGGAGATATTTTGCTGTGGAGAGTCGGTGTAAAAAATATTTTATCAAAGACTCTCGGTGAATCTGGGCATACTGTAGTTTATCTTGGTAATGATGGAGATCGTATTTATGGTTTGCAGCATGGAAGGCAGATAGAAGATTTTGGTTTTTCCGGTTATGGAATTGCGGTTTATTCTTATAAAAAATTAACAAATAGCGACAAAATTTTTACCATGGTTATTAGAAAAAAACAGAACATAAAATCAATTAAGGAGGTTGACGAGTATTACGATAAGCTGAATAAATGCAAATAAAATATGCGATTTTGATATTATTTCTTACGTCTAGGCTTGGATATTCTTACGCAGCTGAGCAAAAAGTTGCAGTTGGCTCTAGGTTTGCTGATTTTATTATGTTCGATCTCTTTGAAGATAGCTTTAAGGTTGGCAAAATTTATAATGAAAATAAAAGCCATGATCACGAATCTACCGGTCTTTTACCGAATGATGTAAAATTATTGAGAAATGCAGATTTGCTGATAGTTAATTCTTCCGACAAGAGTATTGAAAAAATGTATCATAAAAACATCATAACACTTTGGGATGGTGATTATGAGGATCATTTTTGGATGGATAAAAAAAATACAGAAGAGTCTTATTTAAGGGTTTTTAACGCAATTTGTTCACCTAAAAATACCCATGAAATATGCATTTCTGCGAAAAATAAAATACAAAAAATAAAATCTATGAGCCGTGGATTAAAAATTAATGATAGCGTGAAAATTTTTACATCACATAAATTTTCCAAAGATTTAGATATTTTATTGGATAGCGGAGGCGCATTCTTCTCTCACTTTGGAGATTTAAATATGAAGATTGTAAAAAAAGCTTCTAGATATAAGAATATTTGCATCTTGGTTGACAAAAATTCTGATATAGATAAAATGAGCATTTTATCCAAAAAGTTGACCGGAAATGTTAAATTTTCACACATTGATGCAGATGGGGCATTCTTTAAGGAGAAAATTTCCGGATCCACAAACCCAACTCTCGATTCAATCTATTCAGAATACTATCGATCTTTGGAGAAATCTATCAATGAATGCTTTGTTTGATTTGTTTTTACTGCACAATTTTCAACTGCTACGAGAGAATTACTTTTATATTTTTGTGATTAAAAATCAAAAATAAGTGGTTTTTTAATAAAAGATTTAACGATTGAAATTTTAAATGCGATATTAAAATTTTGATATTTTTGGTTGCTAAGAAGAAATATTTCTGCACTTCGCTTTATGCGGTTTATTTGATTTCGCTGTACCAGATTCTCAATTTCATTCATTGTATAATTGACTCCAATTCTTGTTTTTACTTCGCAGAATATTATTGTATTTGTCGTTCTTAATATGAGGTCTATTTCCCCGAATTTCGATTTGTGGCGGACTTTAATCGGTATTGCGAGCTGTGTAATGAAGAACCAAAAACATGTAAAATATTCTCCAATTACGCCAGTGATGTGATTTTTATTCATGGTGGATAATTTTAGCATTTTGATCGATCATGTTGCTGTAGAAGCCATCTTTGTTCTCTGTCAAACATTTAGGCGATCCATCTTCAACAATTTCGCCATTCTTCATTACTATAATTCTATCCATAAATGCTACACTTGATATTTTGTGAGCTATTACAATAACTGTTTTCTCTTTGCAGTGAGTTTGGATCACCTCTTTTATTGCAATTTCA
>CAMCTP010000027.1 GCA_945878495.1 Rickettsia typhi
CAACTGCTTGAAAAAAACGGTGAACAAGATATTTATATCAAATCACAAATCAATCTCCTAGTTCATGCAGAATCTATGACAGAGGTGTCAGACCTTGCTGCAAGGGTTGCCAAAATTTTTGCAAAAACAGGTATAGTTGCATTTACCGAAGATGTACATTTACAAAATGCTGCATTTGGTATGTTGCCAGCAAATTTTCGCTTTTTAGCTAGATTATCAAATGTACCGATACAGCTAACGGCAGCATTTGCTTATTCAGAAGGTTCTGAGGGATCTGAAAAATCAGATTTTATATGGGGAAAAACATTATTCTCATTGCCAAAAGAAAATGGTAAAAGATATGATATAGGGTTACCAAAAGAGCAAAGAAATATCTTGCTACTTGGAAAGAAGGGTAGCGATACAAATCTTTTTGGTTCATTGTTATCAATAGCTGCGATAAAAAATGAAGTTAATACTCTTTTTATTGATACTAATGAGTCTTTGGATTCAGGTCTTTATCTGGCCGGATCATCTATTACAAACCTTGATATTGATGATAAAATTGATTTATCGTATATTAAAATTAATCCTTTTTCGGGAATTGAAGATACAGCAAGAGATCGTGAATATATAAAAACCGTGCTAATTTTAATGTCCGGCGGTAAAGATATTTCAACCAAGATAGGATTTATTATGGATGAAGTTATTGCTAGTAAAGGCTCTAGATTTGAATTTGCAATAAAAGAACATGGTTTGTCTGAAATTTTTCAGGACTGGGTTAATACAGGCAAATATGTTAAAGTTTTTAATTACCATCTTGCCGATGATGCTTTTTCTATTGGAAAAAATTTAAAAATTAATATTAAAAAAAGTATATTAAATGATAAGAAGATCGCATCTGTCGTAAATTTCATTATTCTATTTAAAATAATTGAACTGACATTGCAAAAAAAACGTTTCTTAATAACATTCAACTCTCCGTTGAAAATTTTTAAAACAAAGAATGATTGTGATTTTTTGAAACAGCTTTTACAAAAAACTGTACATAATCCTGATGTATCGTTTGTTTTTAATCTTCAGGCCAATGGATTGGAGGACGCTCCGAATTCACCAATGATAGATATTATTAATGAATTTTGCGAAAATAAATACCTGTTTTCTTCAGGGCAAGAGTCAGGTGAAAGAGCTGTTGTTTCAAAGTTTGGATTTACTGATGATGATTCAGATAAGGTACGATCTGCATTTGAGGTTATTGGAAAAAGCATACTTATTAAGAATAGATATAGCTCACTCTTTGTAGATTATAATTTTGCGAAATTGGATTATTTTGACGATATTTTATATGATAAAAGCGGAAAAATCATGGATCTTATAACTGAAATTGGATCGGAAACAAGAGATAGAATTCAGATTTACGCTAAAATTATGGAAAAAATGCATGAAATTGAGATCCAGACTTCAAGAGAAGAAGATAATCAGATTGATATTTCCGATGATTGATTTTTAATTTGTAGATAAAGAAAAATTTGAGCAATATGTTAAAAATGGCAAGTCATACAGTAGATTTCATCTCATGTAAATATCAGTTAAAGCAATCTATCGAAAATCCTGTAGATCTAAAAAGATTTCAAAAACAAGAAAATCGTAATTTAAATTTAACACAAAGATAGGTTTTGATTTATTAAATCTGATTTAACGCCACCGCATTGTAATACTGTATGGAATATTGCTTCATGTTTTAAGTTATTTTTCTCGGATTTTGATTTAGCGGTAATTTTTTTTACCTTCTCAGGGTTGTATTTTTGATATTTATCGGAGTAATAAATCAATAATGGAACTTCCCTTTGCTCTCGTGGAGCTATTTCGATTGGAGTTGCATGAGACGCAAAGCCTGTATGATCACTTAATAATGAATTTCCGTGATCTGAAGTAAATATTATAATAGCATTTTCATTTCTAAATTTATCTATTACAGATTTGATGAATGTATCTGTGTAAAATACACTGTTATCGTAGGAGTTATCTATTTCTTGCTCTGAATTACCGAGGTCTGGTTTAAAGATTGCAAAATCTCTTGGATATCTTTCTGAGTGTTTTTCATGACTACCAATGGTATGAAAAAAGTACATTTCATTTTTATTTTTGTCAATTTCTATTAAATTTAATAAATCCATATCTTTTATTTCCGGCTTTAAATAAAGGGAAGTTAAATCCTGAGAAAATAATATTTTATTTGCTCCAAAGAAATCAAGATTATGAATTTGAACTCTATTTTGTGCTGAATACCAGTGGGTTTTAAAGCCAAGATTTGTAAAAATTGGCACAAATGATGCCTTGATTTTGTTTAAATCTTTATATTTTACATTACTTAAAATACATCTCAAAGCTTCATTTGTAGCCGTTGCACACGATTCAACTTTGCCGAAAGATACTAGATTTTTCTCTTTTTCAAGTAGCGGCGTTGTATTTTTTTTATATCCATTTAATCCTAATCTGTCAGATCTTAATGATTCACCAAGGATAAATACAACCTTTAGTGGCTCAGGTTGAGTATCTGTATATTTAAAATCTTGGTAATCATATTTTATGATTTGCTGTCTTGTTAGCAATTTTATATATTTTGTCTGAAGCAGAGCTATCGGAAAAATCTGAGATTGTGCATTTTCTATTTTTGCTGATTTTATCGATCCAGAATTTATCATCAATGCTAATATTGCGGTGGATACTATAATTATTGATACTTTTTTGACATAATCAATTTTATTTTTAACGTTTGATACTATAAATTTGAAGCAAAAAAACAATCCAATTAACAATCCAATTGCGCCATATAAATAAATTTGCAAATCAATTAACATTCCTATTGCATCGTCTTTTCTGGATACTAAAATGCCCTGTATTATCGCAGGATATAAAAAGACATTGATTTTTACAACATAATACGAATATATTGATGCGACAAAAATTGATATCGCAGATACTGCCTTACCAAATATTTTGCTTATTGAAAATATCAGTATGAAAAATGCAAAGTTGATGCCAAAGATTATTACCAAATCGCTAACGAAATTATTATAGCCAAAGCCATTGTCAATTAGTGATTTTAAATGTCTCGAAATTGCTGGAGCGTTAATAACCATTAGGGCTATAGATATTAATAGGGAGTATAAAATTTGCGATATTTGTATTTTTTTGCCCATCATTTTCAAATCTTACAGCCTATCAAGCTCATCTTTTAATATTTTATTTACACTTGCAGGGTTTGCCTTTCCATCGGTTAATTTCATAATCTGACCAACAAAAAAGCCAAATAATTTTTGATTTCCGTGTTTGTATGATTCAACTTTTTCGGGATTTTCCTTAATTAATTGATGTATTACCTTTATAATTTCGTCAGTATTATCGACCTGCTCAAGGTTGTTTTCCTTAACTATAGTCTCTGGTGTTTTTATTATACCATTGACCATATTTTCAAACATTATATCCAGGACATTTTTTGCAATTTTCCCGTTTATTTTACCATTTGTAATCATTTCGATTAATTGAATTATGTCGTGTGGTTTTATTTTAGAATCATTTATTGATATTTGTGCTTTGTTTAATCTGCCAAGAAGTTCAACAATTACTATTGTATAGGCTTGTTTTGGATCGCATACTTTTACCACTTCATCGAAATATAAGCTTAAATCTATATCATCAGCTATTATTTTCGCTTCTTTTTCAACTATGCCATAGCTAAGATATCTTGCAAATTTTGCTTCAGGTAATTCAGGCATGTTTTGTCTTATTGTTTCAATATCTTCGGGTTTAATTTTTAAAGCTGGAAGGTCAGGATCCGGAAAATATTTATAATCAGAGGCATTTTCCTTTGTTCTCATGGTTCTGGTTTCGCCTTTTTCTGGATTGAAGAGTCTTGTTTCTTGCTCGATAAAGCCACCTGATTCAATAATATCAAGATGTCTTTTTGCTTCAAATTCAATTGCTGTTTGCAGGAATTTGATTGAGTTTAGGTTTTTTATTTCACATCTATTTCCAAGTTGTGAAGCGCCTGTTTTTCTTATTGATACATTTACGTCAACTCTAATTGAACCTTTTTCCATATCAGCGTCTGAAGCATTAACGGCTTTTAAAATAGCTCTTAATTTTTTTACATATTCAGCTGCCTCATGCGGAGATGACATATCCGGATGAGATACTATTTCCATTAATCCGCATCCAGCCCTGTTATAATCAAGGCATGTTTTTTTTGGATCTATCTCATGTAGAGATTTTCCTGCATCTTGTTCAATGTGTATTCTTTCAATTCTTATTCTTTTGTCATTTCCATTATCGTCCTTAATATCTATATGTCCATTTTCGACAATTGGTTTGTAAAATTGAGTAATTTGATATCCATTTGGAAGGTCTGGATAAAAGTAGTTTTTTCTATCAAAGTACGAAACTTCATTTATTTTACCATTTATTGCAAGCCCAGCTCGTATTACCGGTGCTATGTTTTCTTCGCTAAGAACCTGAATGCTACCAGGTATTCCAACATCAAGATTTGAAATATTTGAATTTGGTTTATCGTTCCAATTGCTTGTTGATTGTGAAAATAGCTTTACATTTGCTTTGATTTGAGCATGAACTTCAAGTCCAATTGTTACGCTATACTCTTGATTATTTTTCCCAAACAGTTTCATATTGTAGAATTTTATTCTATAAAAATAACAGCAAATTTATTATATGCAATATTAAATATTGATGCTAGTTTAGAAAATAAACTCCCTAGGGTCGTTGCTGAAGAAGGTTTTATAGAAATATTTATCGTACTCGTGAAGGTCGTTATTTCCATCATTCAGAACGGTTGCTTTGATTATAAATACTATCTCTTTTGATGTTATTGTTTCTACTTTTTTCGAAAACAGAGATTTAATTAGTGGTATTTTTGATAAAATTGGAACCCCTTTCTCTGTTAGAATGGTATTTTTTTCGGTAAATCCACCAAGTATCATTATATCCTCGCTTTTCATGTTTAGCGTTGTATCAAGTTCCCTGACTGATGTTATAGGTATTTTATTTGAAGGTATTGACGCTGTTGAGCCTGCATCTGCTAGGTATTTTTTTGCCGAGAAGTCAAAACCTACATCATCCTTGTAATCTATTATTTTTGATATTGTAGGTCGTATATTTAACATTACCGTATTATCTTTTAAATTAATTGATGGCTGAAGAGTTAGAACCATTCCAACTGGTATTGTTTTGGTCGTGCTGGTTATGCTAACAGTACCAGGGATAACGCTTCCATTCGTTGCAGTTGTTGCTGAAGTTCCTGTTACTGCGATTTCAAAAAATACTTGATTATCAACAAAAGTTACTATTAATTGTTGATTATTTAGTGCCACAACTCTTGGGCTTGATAATACTTTTGTTACACCGAATGTTTCCAATATATTTAAAGCACTTGTGATCGTCTCTCCGGATCCATTTTTATTTGAGCCAGACATAGCAAATATATTAGCAGATGTGCTTGATAAACCAGTTGTTGAGATACTTGATGTTTTCCCTGCTAGAGTTTTAGCGTAGCTCCAATCAATACCAAGTTCAAAATTCTTGCTTAGTAAGACTTCCGCCATTTTTACCTCTATTAATACCTGTGCGGAAACTTTTTTCTTGAATTCATCGAGATATTGTTTTATTTTTTCATGTCCTTTTTTATTAGCAATAATTGACATCATCCCGCTTGATTTACTTAAATTTATAGGATTTCCAGTTGTTCCGCTGCTTGATGATTGAGAGCCGCTAGTTTGACCAGTTTGAGATCCTTGTGCTCCAGTGCTATTTTGTCCAGATTGACCACTGGCTGATCCCGATGCTGATGAAGAGCCTGAGCCGCCTGTAGAATTTTGTCCAGATTGCGATGACTGACCTCCAGAAAGTAATTGATTGATTCCAAAATTACCTGAATTCGATGAGAAATTTGAGCTATTTTGCTTTGTTGAGATTTTTGTCGAATTGATTATTTGAGTTATATTAGTCGTTAAGTCTGTCCAGAATGTGTCTTGACTTGACGATGAAAGCGAGGCAGATGAACCTCCGCTTACGCCACCTCCACCTGACAGAACGGAGGTTGATACATTCATGTTTGAAGATGATGAACGGGTTACGGCCAAAAAGCTTACATCGTAGGTTTGTATATAGGATGTGTCATATTCAACTACAATTGTTCCATCTTTAAGCGAATATCTTAAGCCAGCCATGTCACATATTCTGTCTAATATTTCAAATAGGGGGCGATTTTTCATTGCTAGGAACATTGATCCATCAACATCCTTGTCTACAACTATATCCACGTCTGCAATTTTTCCTATTTCAAGAAGTAAATCCACAAGAGAAACATCTTCGGTAACGCTTATACTTATTCTTTTTTCTTCATGCAATTTTGGATCTTCCGGCATGGCAACGATTTTTGAAAGTCTTGGAATTGCGGCTTCTGTTTGGCAAAGCTTTAATCCACCTTCTTTAAATACGCTACTTGTAAGATTGTCTTCGTATTCACCTTGCGACATTCCAAGCTCAGGATCAAAGCTGGTTGATTTACACGATATTAGTGATGTTATTATTGCTAATGTTAAAAAGAAGTAATTCTTTTTCATTGACCTGTAAAATAGCTATTTGAAAAATTAAATAATCTTAAAAAATAAAATGCAAGCGATATAGCTGGCAAAAACGGGAATTCACTAGTTTTTTTATTTCTTGTATGTAATTTATTGATTATCAATTTGAATAAAATACCAAATATGCAAGATAGAATGATAAACCCATAAATATAATATCCTTGAAAAAATACTATCATTCCAATGAAAAAATCTATATCAGCCCCTCCCATTATATCTTTTTTCATGATTTTTGATGTTATAAAAATTCCTATCCATATACATATAATCGCAATATAAGCAATAGTATTTTCTATGTTTATTTCATTTGAATTAAATCTGAATAATATTCCGCTTGCTAGAACTCCTAAAATCAAAACCGAATAGCTTAAAAAATAATCAATTGTCATGGTTTTGTAATCCATTATACAAGCTGATAATACAGAAGATAACAAGGCTGCTTCTAGTAATGAGAAAATCCAATTTTTACCAATTGAAAATGATATTATATAGCATAAAATTCCGGATGCCAATATAATAAATCCAATTTTATCAAACCTTCTGGTGAAAATAAACAGCAATCTTTTGAATAATTCTGTGTATTGAATTTGTTGTTTTGCTTTAAAAAAGTATGGTTTATTTGCTATAAATAACTTTGTTATATGTCTGAGAAATTTAGATAGAAGATAGATAATTCCAATTGATATTGAATGTTTTATAAATAACATTTCAACTTATTAACCATTGTTTCCAAGACATCCTTTTATATATCTCATTCTCTCTTGTATGACATTTTTATCAAGCAGTGTTGAGGATGAAATTAGAGAAAGTGTGTGATTGTAGTAGGTATAAGCTTCTTTACTTCTTTTCATTTGATCGAAGGTTATCGCCATATTGTATGTATAAAATGGATTAGATGGCTCATTTTCTATTGCTTTTCCTAGGTAAAAAATTGCATCATTGTGCTCGTTAATATAGCTGTACATTGTACCAAGTTGAGCTAAAATAAATGGATTATTTGGCTTTTTTTCATTCATTTTCTTGAGTTCTTTTATTGCACTTTGAACAGAATTTCCCGATACTAATATTAGTAAGTTATTTTTCGCGGCTTCATCATCTGGCTTGATTTCTAATATTTTGACGTACATTGATGTTGCTTCATCTGATTGTCCGAGTAATTGATAGCAAACTCCCATCCCAAATAAAGCATCTATATTTTTTGGATCAAGCGAGTTAGCTTTTTTGTACATTTCAAGAGATGCTTCTATGTTCTGATCCTTGTAAGCCGTGTAGGCGTCATTTAAAGAGGTCTCAAGTGATGATGCTGACGCAGATTTATTGGCAATGACGGATCCTGCCGGAAGTGCAATTTTTTTAGATTTTGGCAGGAATTTTTCTCCATTTTGTTTAGTAATTTCGCTTGGATTTGCAAAAGCTTGTGGATCAATCATTGCGGACATTTTTGTTTTTAACGCATCCATATTTTCTGAGTTTTGCTTTGTAGTTTCTACATTTTGATTAGCAATCACTCCATCAACCGCTTTGGCTGAAAGGCATGATAAAATTATTAGCAAAAATAGGTACTTTTTCATATTTACTTTGGAACTATTAGCATAAATATTTTGTTTTTCATTATCTTAACATCTGATTCAATTCTACAAATCTCTGCAAGATCTTTTTTTATATTTTGAAATACGGCAACACCGATATCTTTGTGCTGATTTTCTCTTCCATATAATGTCATAACAAAGTTGACCTTGTGTCCATAGTTTAAGAAATCAGTTGCGTGTCTGATTCTAACATCATAGTCATGTTTTTCAATATGAGAACTTATTCTTATTTCTTTTGTATCAAATTTTCTTGCATTTTTTCTTTTTTCAAGTTCCTTTCTTTTTGCTTCATATTTCATTTTTCCGAAATCTGCAATTTTGCAAACAGGAATATCCCCACCTCTTGCTATTTCTATTAAATCGCAATCTAAATCTCTTGCTCTTTTTAGAGCTTCTTCTATGGTAATTATTCCCTCCAAGTCGTCAAGTCCAACGATTCTTACATTCTTACATCCGGTTATTTGATTATTGACTCTGTAATCAAAAGATATGTTTACTTTGGTAGCTATAAAATAAAAAAGATTTGTTGTGATATTGAAAATATTTTTTTAAAAAGCAAGAGTTAATTAAAAAATATTGAAATCAAATAAAGGAATATAAAGAAACCTGCTGCATCTGTCATTGCTGTAACGCATATTGAGGATGTCATGGCGGGATCAAAGTGCATTTTTTTCATCACAAAGGGTACTATTAGACCGAATATAGAAGATAATAAAATATTTATCCCAACAGAAATACCAAATATTAGAGCTATTGGTTGAGAATCTGATATCCAATAAGCTATTCCAACCGATAGAAATATCATAAATAATCCGGCTATTGCTGATGTTATAAACTCCTTGCCAAAAATAGCACCTTTGTTTATTGTGTTCATTGATTTTGTAGCTATTGTTCTAATCATAAGCGCCGCTACTTGATTTCCTGAATTTCCGCCAATAGATGCAACGACTGGTAAAAATAACGCCAATATTGGATGTTTTGCAAGCTGCTGATCGAAGCCACCTATCACTTTTGCCGCACAGATTGCAGCTATCAAATTAATGAATAGCCATATAAATCTAGATTGAGCTTTTTTGAATACATTTTGTTCATCGTAGTTCTCCGTTACACCACTTAATCGAAGTAAATTTTCATCATTTGCTTCTGATATAACCTCCATAGCAACGTCCGAAGATATAACTCCTATTATTTTTTCATCACGACCGACAACCGCAAGTGATGTCAGATTATATTTCTGAAATACAAAGCCTATTTCGGAAATATTTTCAGTATCCTGTATTGTTCTGAAATCAGGATTTAATATTGATAAAAGTAATATCTCCGGATCGTTTGCCAAGATTAAAAACAAGCTAACGGTTCCTATTAAAATTCCATGCTCGTCAACTATGAAAACATCTCTTGTGTCTTCTGATAAATCCTCTGATTTGCTTGGATTTGATATTTCATGAAGTACATCTTTTATTCTTTGCTCTTTTGTAAAGCATAAAAAATCAGGACTCATCATTCTTCCAACCTGATCATCTTTGTATGTAAGAGCTAGTTTTACATCCCTACGATCTTCTTTTGGCATCAAAGCTAGATACTCTTGCTGTTTCTCAAAATCTAAAACGGACACGAAATACGATATATCTTCAATATCAAGTTTTTGCAGGATATTTAATATTGTTTCTGGCTTTATTGCATGTGATAGAATATTTATTTTATGATCGTTTAAATCAATAAGAGCTTCAGCTTCTATTAGATCGAAAATACCACCCATTACCCATGTAAAGTCTTCCACCGAAATACTGTTTAGTATTTCTGCTTTGTCATAGGGATTTAACTGCGTCATTAACAGTCTTAATTTATCAATATCTTTTTCAAAAAAAGCCGTTAACACCTCATCCATATTATAAGCATGCTTTGCTTCATGGTGATGTTTCTTGTGAAGTTTAAATGTTTTTCTTATATAACGAAGTGGCATCTTATAATTTAATCTCTGACTTTATAACCTTACCCAACACCACCAAGGATATTATGTTTATTAATATAACCATGTTGAAACCTATATCTGCTATTGGCATTATTTTGTCAAATGAAAGTCCTACAAAACAAGCTATCATTATCGAATAAATCATTCTTGAGGTTTTGATATATCGACCCTTGCTTAAAAAATAAAATGCTTTTTCTGAAGCATATCCATTGCTTATTATGCTTGTAAACCCAAAAATTGTTAAATTTATAAAGAATAAAATTGCTGCAAACGATCCTGCATTTTCAAAAGCTGAACTAATGATGTGAATTCCGTCCTGTTCAATAGCTCCAAGATTTCTTACCGAAAGTAAAACAATCATTCCACTTAAAACCATCATAAGACCAACAAGAAGTGGCTCGAATGAAACTATTGCACTTTGTTTTAAAATTGTAGCTGATGAGTTGCTATTTGCTATAGCTGCTGAACCAGTTCCAGCGTCTGATGCAAAAAGTATTCTTTGTAATGAATATGCTGCAACAAATGCAACGCTTCCTATTTGACTATTTGGATTAAATGCTTCATTGAAAATTTGCGTTATGATATGTCCAATATAATCTGCATTTAGGTAAAACATATATACCGATAGTCCAATATGAACCAAAACCATTATTGGAACTAACTTTTCCGATACTTTTGCAACCAAATGTATTCCGCCCATTAATATAGCAAAGCATATAATTGCTATAATATGTCCTGCCAGATCAGGATTTCCTGTTTTAAATATACTGTGTGCAAGTAAGGATGATATTTGATTTAACTGAAATCCACCGGCTGCCGTATAAGCTAGTATAAAAAATACCGCATAGGCGATTGCTAAAATTTTACCAATATTTTTTTTTCCAATCTCAGAAAACCCTTTACCAATATAGTAAAATGGACCTCCTGTGATAACTTTATCCTTGTCTTCAGTTCTGTAAAGCAATCCAAGACAAACTTCCGAAAATTTTATCATTGAAAGAAGGAAAGCAAAAATCACAATCCACAAAAGAGATCCAGCACCTCCGATTTTAACCGCTATAGCTCCACCGACAATATTACCAATTCCAAGAGTTGACCCTGCCGCCGACATAAAGGCTCCAATTGCCGATACCTCACCTTTTTTTTTGCTGACTTTATTTGCTTTTCTCTCCTTGTATAAATGAGCCCAAGATCTGAAATTTGCAAATCTTGTTAATAGCATTAGATATACCGCCGAACCTATAACTATCAGCACCAATAATGGTATTCCTAGTATTTCAGCGAACAGAATACCTTTGATATAATTCGCAAAATTTGATATATAATCAAAAACTATTTGAATATAAAACGGTTAGTTTTTTGGTTTTATAAAGGTTTATTTTTTAAAGTCAATTCTTAGTTAATGTATTGCGTTTTATAATAATATCGTTATTTAATAAATGCACTAAATTATTTATATGTTGTTTGATTATTTTGAAAGTAAAAGAACAAATGGTCAGTATTTTACACAATATAATCCATTTGATAATAAAGGATTTCAAGAGTGGTCAAGTGAATGTAATTTAAAAGATAATATTATTTTGGAGCCATTTGCAGGAAGTAACAATCTAATTAAAATGCTTCAAGAAATGGGTTTGTGCAATAATTTTACTTCTTACGATATAGAACCAAAAAATGAGAATGTGTTATTTAAAGATACTTTAAAAGATTTTCCCAAAGATCATGATATCTGTGTAACAAATCCTCCTTATCTGGCTCAAAATTCCGCAAAAAGAAGAG
>CAMCTP010000028.1 GCA_945878495.1 Rickettsia typhi
TCTTCCGAGGGATTTGACGATGTTGTGTATATAGAAAACGGCTTTGTTAATGAAATTAGCAGAAGCAATATATTTATAGTAAAAGAGGCAAATATTATAACTCCTCCTGATTCAGAAAAAATACTTTCCGGAATAACCATGAAAAGAATTATTGATTTAATGGCAAATATAAGTGACTTTCAAGATAAAATATCTAATAATTCATATCAAATATTATCTCAAATGAATATAATTCGTAAAGCGATATCTATTGAAGAATTACTCAATGCCGATGAAGTTTTTGCATCATCCGCAACCATGAGGATTGGTTCAATTTCTAAAATTGATCACAAGGATTTTACAGAATCTAAAGTTGCCAATGCTCTGCTCGAATTATATGATTCTTGGGTTATAAACCATTAACACAATCGATAAAATCATCGCCACGATGTTCATAATTTTTGTACATATCCATGCTTGCGCAAAATGGAGACAAGAGAATATTTGGCGATATTGAAACTTTATTTTTCATATCACTAATTGACATTTTATATGCAAAACGAACAGCCTGATTCATATTTTCACATAGCGTAAATTGATTTTCTTTTAGATTTTTTGCTATTTTCAAAGCATCTTTTCCTATTAAAAAAAAGTGTCTTATTCTATTAAAATTATCAGATAAATCCAGAACAGAATTTTCATATTTTTCAATACCTACAGCTATTAAATATACATCATTTAAAGATGAAATTGCCGTTTTAGTGGCATGAATATTTGTACCCTTGCTATCGTTTATAAATACAATATTTCCTATTTTTCTAACCAACTGAACCCTGTGTTTAAGTGGTTTAAATTCACTGATTAAACTTAATACATCATACACATCAAATCCCTCGGAAATGCAAAAATTTGCAACAAACAAGATATTAGTAATATTATGATCTCCAATTAAGCCAATTTTTCCAGTTTCAAATTCCAGCTTTTCTCCATTATAATAAAATGATTCGTTTTCGAATGAAATGCCAGCTTCAGTTTTCACTGTATCGATTATCATCTTTTTTCCTTCAATATCTTTAATCAACTCAATATCATAAGCTAAAAGCGAAACCATGTTCCCAGAAAATATTTTTTCTTTTGCAGATTGGTAAGCTTGTATAGATCCATGATAATCTATGTGATCATCTGAAATATTCAATAATAATCCAGCGTAAAATCTAGGATTTTTCATTATTTCCAACTGAGCAGATGACATCTCGACAACTAAATAGTTATACTGATTGGCAAAATCAACGCCTAATGCTCCATTTCCAATATTTCCGCAGGCTATGGCTTTTTTTCCAAGACGATTTAGCGTAAATTCAAGCAATTTTGTTGTTGTTGTTTTTCCGTTTGTTCCTGTTATACCAATTACTTTGGTGCTGTATTTTTCGGCTTCATCGATCATTAAATCGATGTCGGAGATCATTTCAATATTATTTGAAATGCAATATTCAGCTATTTTTGGCTTATTGA
Source organism: Rickettsia typhi (assembly GCA_945878495.1). Classification (GTDB taxonomy): domain Bacteria; phylum Pseudomonadota; class Alphaproteobacteria; order Rickettsiales; family Deianiraeaceae; genus CAMCTP01. The sequence continues at coordinate 1,492 of CAMCTP010000028.1, forward strand.
AAATCGTTCGAAAACCAGGTGAAACAATACATTTTTCGATATTACCAATCATTGATAGCTCTTGAATTGAGCTAGCGAATGATAAATCTGAATACAACATAGTGCTCTTTAGTTCCAATACTCGATTGATATTTTCGTCAAATATCACAACATCGTTTTTTTTTGATAATAAGAATTTTGCCGCAAAAATTCCCGTCTCTCCGCAGCCTAAAATTAAATATTTCATAGCGAATTATTTGGACTTTGGTTCATTTTTCTAAAGAAGTCATCATTGTCTTTACTGTCTTTGATTTTTTTGATCAAAAATTCCAATGCTTCATTTCCAGATCCCATTCCGCTAACTATTCTTCTTAGCATCCACATTTTGGTTAATACCTCCTGAGAAACCATTTCTTCTTCTTTTCTTGTCCCAGATTTCAAGACATCAATTGCTGGGAATATTCTTTTTTCTGCAAATTTTCTATCCAATACAATTTCCGAATTACCGGTACCTTTGAATTCCTCAAAAATCACTTCATCCATTTTTGAACCTGTATCAACCAAAGCAGTTGCTATAATGGTTAAAGAACCACCAAATTCAATATTTCTAGCAGCACCAAAAAATCTTTTTGGTCTATGAAGTGCATTTGAATCAACGCCTCCACTCAAAATTTTTCCTGATGATGGCATGGCGTTATTATAAGCCCTTGCAAGCCTGGTTATAGAGTCAAGTAATATAATAACATCCTTGCCCTGCTCTACCATTCTTTTTGCTTTTTCTATTATGATTTCGGCAAGTGCTACATGTCTATGAGCAGGCTCGTCAAAAGTCGAGCTTACAACTTCACCCTTAACTGTACGCTGCATTTCCGTGAACTCTTCAGGTCTTTCATCTATTCCCAAGTATATTAATTCAACTTCTGGATGATTTTGATTTATTGCATACGCTATATTTTGTAGTAACATAGTTTTACCGCTTTTTGGTGGAGAAACTATCAATGCTCTTTGTCCCTTTCCAATTGGACTTATAAGGTCTATAACTCTTGTTGATATACTTTTCTTCGGATCGGCACTTTCAAAATTTAATTTTGTATCAGGATAAAGAGGTGTTAAGTTGTCAAAGTTAATTTTTTTAATCATTAAATCAGATGGCTTACCATTCAACTCCGTCAGCCTCATTAATGAAAAATATCTCTCACCTTTTTGCTTTGGAGCCCTTGCATATCCAGCAACTTGATCTCCAAATCTCAATCCAAGTTTTTTGATTTGATTGTTTGAAATAAAAACGTCTTCCCCGGATTGAACATAGTTATTTTCTTGCGAACGAATAAATCCATGCCCCTCGTGTATAATCTCTATTACGCCGCTTGTATATATCAGTGTATCTAAATTTGCAGCATTTTTTAAGATAGCACTAACAAGATCTTGTTTTAGCATTCTATGTGAATTTGAAATTCCATAAGATTCAGCCATTTCAACCAGATCATCTACGCTTTTTCTGCGAACATCTTGCACTATAATTGTATTTTCCGGATTTGGTGGGTACGGTAAATCCAATGAATCTTCAACTTGTCTATTTTCAGATCTTTCCCTGTTTCTTCTGTCTCTGAAAGATTCATACCTATCCTGAGATTCACGCTCTTCTCTTTCTGAGTTTGATTCTTTTTGAGTCACCTTTGTTTCATCAGTTTCCGATGTAAGCTCAAAAGATATTGATTCAATATCAGTTGTTATTTCAGTATTTTCCTTCTTTTCTTGCATTTTTCTTTCCACTGGCTTTGGTTTAAGTGCCAATTTTTCAACTTTTGCATTGTTTGAATTATTCTCATTTTCATTCAATTCCGGTTCTATTTTTTTAGGAGTAACTCGCTTTGGCTTAAGGGTAATTTTGCTTTCAAACATATCCGATTTCTCGCTTTTTATTAAATCAGGTTGAACGGAATCCGAAGGATCTTGCATTGACATTGTTGGAAAATATAAAGTTGTTTTTTTGTGATTTTATTAGATCTTTAGGTATTCTAAAATGTGAAAAAAATATTTGTCAAGAAAAATATAACATCATTAAATTTGCATTTTATTATTTTGAATTAATCATATCCAGACTATGCATCCGTAGCTCAATTGGATAGAGCGCTGTCTTCCGGTGGCAGAGGTTATGGGTTCAAGTCCCTTCGGATGCACCACTATCTCAATCCATTTAAAAATTCCTTTATACGAACTGCTGCTTTTCCTTCCTTTTGAAGAATGGTAGGTTTTAAAAATCCACCTTGACAATAAATATTAAATTTATCATCAATATATCCATTATTAAAGTCATGTTCGGCAATTTCAAAATCTGATTTATGAATCTTAACTCTTTGATCATTGTGAACAAAATAACACGATCCATTCGCGTTAAATGCTCTAATTTTATCCGCCAAAATCTCAACATCTTTGTTAAATTCAAGCAGCAATTCAGATTTATCAATCTTCTTCGCATAGCTTGGCTCTCCAGTTTGATCTTGATAAATCGCCGTTCCGGATTCAATAAGAGCTAGCGATTGCATTAACAATTCAGGTGATTTTTGATTCACTTTTTCAAATATTTCAACAGCTGCTTCTTCCTGAAGTATATCTATTTTATCCATCACAATTACCCTGCCCGCATCAAGATCTTTTGTCATTTCAATAATGCAAATATCTAAATTGCTATCTCCGTTTTCTATGGCACGCTGTATCGGAGCAGCACCTCGATATTTTGGCAAACTTGACGGATGAATATTTATTGCACGAAATTTTCCCGATTCAAGAAACCAATTTGGCAGCAAAAATCCATACGAAGCTACAACAACAATATCATGCTCAATTGCCAAAAATTCATCTTTCACATCAGAATTTTTAAAAGTTGATGGCGTTTTTATTGAAATATTATTAATCCTCGCAAACTCATGAATTTCATTTTCTATCATTTTTTTACCTTTTTGATATGGAGCAGAAGTATAAACTGCGACAATTTCATGAAATTTTGAGATTTCAATCAATGGAGCAAGTCCAATTGAGCCATTTGATGCAAATATTATTTTCATTTTTATCTATAAACCCTCGCCATCTCTCTGCATTTTAAATTTCGATTCCTTTATTTTACCATTATTAGGCAGCAATGGCTTAAGAAATTTTCCAGTTACGCTAGCTTCAGTATTTGCAACTTCCTCTGGAGTCCCATGCGCAACTATCATTCCTCCATGTTCACCACCTCTTGGACCTATATCAATCACGTGATCTGCAGTTTTTACGACATCCAGATTGTGTTCGATAACAAGCATACTATTTCCATTATCAACCAAAGCATGCAAAACGTTCAAAAGCTTTTTAATATCACAAGAATGCAATCCTGTTGTTGGTTCATCCAAAATATATAAAGTGTTTCCTGTAGCTCTTTTTGAAAGCTCTTTTGCCAACTTAATTCTTTGTGCCTCACCCCCTGAAAGAGTTGTAGCTTGTTGTCCTATTTTTACATAATCAAGACCAACCTCGCATAAAGATGCTAATTTTTCTTTTATCGCCGGTATATCTTTAAAGAAGGTGAGCGCCTCTCTAGATGTCATATTTAGCACATCAGAGATTGATTTATCCTTATATTTTACATCAAGCGTTTCCTCGTTATACCTCTGGCCATTACACGAATCACAGGTAATATAAACATCAGGTAAAAAGTGCATTTCAATCTTAACAACTCCGTCTCCTTGGCATTTTTCACACCTTCCACCTTTAACATTAAACGAAAATCTACCAGGTTTATAGCCTCTAATTTTAGATTCAGGAAGTGCCGTATAGTGATCTCTAACAAGATTAAATGCCCCAATATAGGTTGCTGGATTTGATCTCGGCGTTCTTCCAATTGGTGATTGATCGATTTCTATGATTTTGTCAACATTTTCAATCCCTTCAATTCTATCGTGCAAACCAGGAGTTTTTGATGACCTATTTATTTTATTATTAATTGCTTGATACATTGTATCTATTATCAGGGTTGACTTTCCTCCACCTGAAACTCCTGTAATTGCCACAAACATACCAAGTGGTATTTCAACGTCAATATTTTTTAGATTGTTTTCTCTGGCATTAAAAATTTTTATTGAAGTATTTTTTCCATACTTTCTTCTTGCAGTTGGAACATCAATTTTATCGGCATGAGATAAAAATTTCCCAGTTACGCTATTTGGATTCGCTTTTATTTGATCAACCGTACCCTCTGCCACAACATACCCGCCTTCTTTCCCAGCTTTTGGACCTATGTCAATCACGTGATCAGCTTCACGCATTGTATCTTCATCGTGCTCAACAACAATTACGCTATTTCCCATATCTCGGAGATTTTTTAAAGTTTGAACAAGTTTATGATTGTCTGACTGATGCAACCCGATTGACGGCTCATCCAGAACATACATAATACCTGTTAATCCGCTCCCTATTTGAGATGCAAGCCTTATTCTTTGAGCTTCACCACCTGATAAAGTAGCCGAAGATCGTCCAAGATTTAAGTATTCAAGACCAACATTTTCTAAAAATCCCAGCCTATCAAGTATCTCTTTTATTATTCGTTTTGATATTTCATTTTCAGGGCTTGTTAATTTTGATGGTAGATTTTTAAACCATTCAATCGAACGAAGTACAGTCAGCCTTGTGACATTGCCAATATGAAAATTATCAATTTTTACACACAAAGATGAATCTTTCAGTCTGTGTCCTTTGCAAGATCTGCAATCTACAAGATTTTGATAACCTTTTAGACTTTTTAACATTTCATCGTCATCTGTTTCATTCTGTCTTTTTATCAAATCGCCTATAACTCCAGTGAACACTCTTTTTACTTTATGCTTTCTAAAATCATCGTAAAAAGTAAATTCAATCTCCTCTTTTGACCCATTGATAATAATTTCAACATGCTCTGGGGATAGAGTGCTAAATGGAACCATTGGATCTATATTGAAATGTTTGCAAACACCTTCAATAACCTGCTTATAATATCTTGGATTGAGCCTGTTCCATGGCTCTATCGCTCCATCAAATAATGATAAATGAGGATAAGGAACTATTAATTGCACATCAAAATTATCCTCCGTTCCAAGACCATCGCAGGACTCACATGCTCCAAATGGTGAGTTAAATGAAAAAATTCTCGGCTCAAGTTCCGCAAGCGTAAAACCGGATACTGGACATGTATATTTTGTTGAAAGAATAACAATTTCATCGTTTTTAAATCTATCATCCCTGCCAATATTATCTATAATTTTTACAAATATTAAACCATTTGATATTTCGGTAGTTTTTTTTATTCCATCTTCAAGATCACTTAGTACGTTTTCAGAAATAACATATTCTCCAATAACCGCCTCAAGATTATTTTTTCTCGTACGATCTAGCTTCGGCAATGGATCGATTGAAAAAATTTCGCCATTGACTCTCAATGTTTTCAGCCCTTTTTTCTTTAAATCCATTATTTCTTTTACGAATTCGCCTTTCTGATTTTTGATAAATGGTGCAAGTAGTTGAATTTTAACGCCGGCTGGAAATTTTAATATAAACCTCGCTATGTCCTCTGCGGATTGAGCCTCAATAAGCTTTCCTGTTTCAGGTGAGTAAGGTTTTCCAATACTGGAGAATAAAATTCGCAAATAATCGTATATTTCGGTTACTGTTGCAACGGTTGATCTTGGGTTTCTTGATGTTGTTTTTTGATCAATTGCAATTGCCGGAGATAGGCCAGTTATTGAATCAACATCAGGTTTTTCCTGAAGATTTAAAAATTGCCTTGCATAGCTTGATAAGCTTTCAACGTATCTTCTTTGACCCTCTGCATATATCGTATCAAAAGCAAGAGAAGATTTGCCGCTTCCAGATGGACCAGTAATAACAACGAGCTTATTTTTTGGGATATCGATGTCTATATTTTTTAGATTATTTTCTCTAGCACCTCTGATTTCAATAAATTTACTGCCGCTCATTATTAATTAAGATAATTCTGTATATAAAAATCTATATTTTACTTGTCAAGACAATTTGCAAAATATTGAAGTTTTTTTCCACAATCTGAATCTTTTAAAATCATATATAAAGAGTTTTTTGGCCTGGTAATTCCCACGTAAATTAATCTTATATATTCTGCGAGTTCAAATCGTGCATTTGCCTCTAACAACTCATCAAAATCGGTTTTTATTGGATTTTTTGCTATTTTTTTAAATGATTTTGACTCCAAAAATAGAGATTTCATTATCGGTTTTGAAGATTTTAATACCAACTTTGACTCCTTGGTTGATTTTTTAGCTTTTTCAAGTGAGAAATTTTCATCAATCAAAATTACCACATCTGCATCAAGACCCTTGCTTCCATGAATTGTCATTGCCCTGATTCTGGCTTCTGGCTCTTCAGATTCGCCAAATTTTTCAGACGACTCTAAAATAAAAACCAAATCATCCACCGTCTGACAATGTTCAGCAGCTTTTAATATAAATTTAAAAATCTGATTTACCGTTTGTTTTCCGTAAAAATCATTTAAACTTAATGATATAATTTTATTAGCATAAATCTTCAATACAGCTTCAATCGTAGATTCAAAAACTAAAAAATCCTCTCCAAGTTTTTTAAAAATAACCTGAACTATTTCATTGTTGCTTTGGTTTAAATTTTTCCAAATCTCGTCTTTTATGATAGAAAATCCCTTACTGGAATTTATTATTTTAAGTAAATCTCCATCATTAAATTTAAATATTGGCGATTTTAACAAGCCAGTTATTTCATATTGAGATATTGAGCGATTTGCGATTTTTAATATCGACAAAATATCCATCAAGCATAATTTCAAATTATCATCAACCCCATCTGTTTTAATTATAAAGCCAAATTTTTGCAGTTTGTAAATAATTTTATGCCATTTTTCGCCTCTATTCTTTTTTAAAATCATTATCGATTTATCGGTGTTTTTTTCTATTATGGATTTTATTCGAATAGCTATTTCGTCAGCTACATCCAACAACTCTTGCTCTGGTTTATCTTTATTTTTAAAATCATAAAGCTCAACAAACACGCCACCCAATTCTTTTGAATCAAGATATTGATGTGCAGAATTACTTATATTGCTTAAATTTTTAATTGATTCAATTTGAGTGAAATTATTAACAAAATTGATTATATTTTTATCAGATCTATATGACATTTCAAGGTTAATTTTTTCAAAATTCAATCTAGGAAGTAGACTTCTTGACTTATCGTAAAAATCCGAAAAACTTTGCACATCAGAGCCATTAAAGCCATATATTGACTGCTTTTCATCACCAACAACCAGAACCGATTTATCACGTTCTGAGTCGTTGAATACCTTAAAAATTGCATCAAATATATTCCACTGGATTTCATTTGTATCCTGTGCCTCATCAATCATTATATGGTCAATTTGCCTATCAATATCATATAAAATTGGATTTTGAGCGTTTGATTTTATAGAATCGCAGATTAAAAGCAAAATATCGTTAAAATCAATAGCATTCATTTTTGTTTTTATCGTTTTATATATAGCATTTAAATTTGCTTGAAATTCAATATAATTTTGAGTCAAAAATTTCGAATGCTCTAGATATATGGCGTTGCAAATTTTACAAACTGCTTCAGCATTATTTTCAAGTACAGCTTTATAGCAATCTTTTCTAATATCACCATCTTTTGTAAGAAAAATGTTTAATAATTTTTCAAGCTCACTCCTTGTTATATTTTCCAATTCAATAGTATCAATGGCTTCCAGCATTTTGTTTAATTTTACCTTTGGATTTGATAAAATTTTACTTTTTGTATCATCTAGTATCAATTTTATTAGATCTTTGTTGGCAATTTTATGTACTAAATAATCAACAAAAGAACGATTTGAATCAAAATTATCATAGGCAAAATCTTTCTTTAAGTCACGAAGTTTATACTCGCTTATTGGATTTTCAATCGCTTTTTGTATCAAAATATCAAATGCTTCTCCACTATATTCTTGTGCCAAAATTCTAATTTCTTTAGAATTATAATTCAACAACCTCTTTATTTGTTTTTGCAGAGTTTGTTGTGGTAGATTCAAATCTCCGAGAATTTTAAAATTTTTGTTTATTTGAAATGTTTCATGGTTTTTTGTTATTAGATCGGAAAAAAATGAATGTATCGTTGAAATTTTCATTTTAGCGAGATTTACTAAAGCATTATTTGCAAAATTTGCAATATCATCTCTTGAAAAAAAAACAAGAAACTCAGATGGTGGATTTCCACTAGAGCAGGCTAGCATTAGCTGAGCAATTTTTTCCTTAATTTCATCTGCGGCTTTATTGGTGTATGTTATACAAAGTATTTTATCAATTTCAGCTCCCGAAAATACCAGAGACAGGAATCTTTGCGCTAGTGCATATGTTTTTCCAGATCCGGCATTTGCTGAAATAAATAGACTTTTTTTCTTATCAAATATAGAATTCATCTATTTTGTTATAGCTTTTAAGAATGCTTTTTCAAGGTTTTCATCCGACTGTTCTTTTTTGAATTTATCGCAAGTTCCTTTGAATATTATTTTTTTATCATTTAAAATTGCAACTTCATTACAAATTTCATCTATATCTGCAAGTATATGAGATGAGAAAAATATTGAATTTCCTTTTTCAACATACTCTTTCATTAGATTTTTTACCACTATTCTTGCTTTTGGGTCAAGCCCTGACATTGGTTCGTCAAGTATTAAAAGCTTCGCATCTGATAAAAAAGCTGACATTAATCCCAATTTCTGTCCCATTCCTTTTGAGCATTGAGACGTTTGCATATAAAGCACTTGATCATCAAGTTCGATTTTTTTACACAAATTTTTTGCTTCTTCAATGGTGATTTTTTTACCAAAAAAAGAACAAAATACATCCAAAAACTCTATCCCAGTTAAGTGTTGTGATGGTGAAAATTTTTCTGGTAAATAACAAAATTTCTTCTTAGAGGCGAAATCCATTATATTTATGCCATCAACCGTAATTGATGATTTTTCGTAATCTTCAAGATCAAGAAGACCAATTATTGATTTTATAAGTGTTGTTTTTCCAATACCATTTAAACCAACAAGCCCAAAAATTTGACCTTGTGATATTTCCAAACTGACATCGTCCAAGACAACTTTTTCACCTTTAAAGAATGATCTGGAGACATTTTTAACTGATAAAATATTTGACATAATTGAAATAAAAAATGTTAATTTTGTTTAAATAATAATCTGTGATAAGTTTTAAAATCTTCAACAACTTTTCCAAGTCCTTTTGCAACACAAAGCAAAGGATTTTGAGCCAAGAAAACCTTGCAATTAATTACATCAGATATCACTTTATCCAGATTTTTTATCTGAGAAGAGCCTCCCGTTAAAACTATTCCACGCTCCGCTATATCCGATGAAAGCTCAGGTGGAACCGAGTCTAAGACATCCTTTGTGCATCTAATAATTTCTACCACCATGTCCGAAAGAGCCAAGGCGGTGTCTTCTTCGCTAATCTCTATTGTAACCGGTACTCCGCTTGATAAATCTCTACCTTTTATTGATATTTTTTTGACCGGATCGTTTTTTGAAACATACGCAGATCCAACGTTTTCCTTGATCTCTTCCGCCGTTGGATTTCCTATTAATACATTGTATTTTGTTTTAATATACTTTATTATCGACTCAGTAAATTTGTCTCCGGCTATTTTTAAAGACCTTCCGACAACTATTCCTCCAAGGGATATTACGGCGATGTCGGTTGTTCCTCCACCTATATCTATAACCATTGAGCCCGAGTGGTCACCTATTGGTAAATTTGCCCCAAGTGCAGCAGCAATTGTTTCATACATAAAAAATACGTCCTTAGCTCCGGATGACTTTAGAACCGCCTCCTGAAGGGCTATTCTTTCGGTTATTGTTGATTCATAAGGCACGCACACTACGACAACAGGCCTATTTATCTTCCAATTTCCAACAACTCGTGATACAAATTCTTTCACCATTTCTTCAACAATGTAAAAATCAGCTATTACGCCATCTTTCATTGGTCTAACAATCTTAATATTCGCCGGAGATCTTCCTATCATTATTTTTGCAGCATTACCGTATAAATATGGCACAGAATTTGAACCATTTCTCAACAAAGCAACAGTTGAAGGCTCATTTAACCTTATTCCATAGCCTTTTTCGTACACAACGACATTCGCAGTTCCTATATCTATTCCAAGATCGTTTGCAAGTAATTTCTTTAGTTTTTTTATGATAAACATTGTCTAGCTAACAATTTTTTAAGCGTCAGTTATATAATTTTAATAAAAATAATATGCAAGTTTTATCTAT
>CAMCTP010000029.1 GCA_945878495.1 Rickettsia typhi
TAGAAGTTCTGCAAAATATATATGATGAAAATATAAAAATTGTTCACAGACTTGATAAAGAAACTACCGGTGTCATGATCTTTGCAAAAAATAGAATTTCTGCGATAAAATTCACTGAATTATTTAAATCTAGATTAATTAAAAAAACATACATAGCAAAACTTGATGGAATTCCAAAAATACTATCCGGATCAATTGAGACAAATATAGATAAAATCAGTGGAGAAAGTTCTGAATCTTTTGCACAAAATGTAAATCAAGGAGGAAAAGTTGCCATTTCTGAATACAATATCATCGAAATCAATAAGGAAAATAATTCCTGCATAGCTGAATTTAAACCAGAAACCGGAAGAATGCATCAAATTAGACTTCATGCATTGTACATGAATTGCCCAATTATTGGAGATAGAAAATATAACAAACATTACTCAAATGGAGAAAAAATGAATTTAAGATCAATATCTATAAAACTTTCAGATGAATTAACAATAAATGTTCCACGTGGAACATTTTGAAACATCTATATAATAAATACTTTCAGAGAACGCAAGTTAGAGACAGAAGCAATAGCATCTAGAACACAATAAATGTTCCACGTGGAACATTTTACATATTTGATACTCTTTTTTTAAATAATTCTGGATTTAAAGATATAACTTTTGCGTCAAAAATATCTCTATCCATTTCTTTCAACTTTTTTTCCTTTGGGCAATTTTTACGCCAAATACAACCATTTGATATAGAGTCCTTTGCTTTTGATAAAACAAACTCTGGATCCATATCAGCATACCTACAAATTTTTAAAAAATCATAATTATCAAGCTTAAACCATTCAACAGCATCATATCTAGCATTTGCATCTTCTGTTCTTTTTGATAATGTATAGCAATCAGTTATTGCCTGCATAATGACAGCCCTAAATAATGAGATCTCTCCCCTTGCAGATGGATATTTTTCATAATAAGTATTATCATAAAATGTCTCTTTGATTTTTCTTTCAACTTTTTGTTGATAAAAGTCGTCATTTTTATCAACAAAATTTCTAATTTCCAAAACATTATCAATCATATATTTTACACTTTTGAATAATCAAATGTCTGATAAAATTAGCTGGAAGCAAAAAATAAAATGTTGACAATTAATTAAAAATACCTTTATCAATCTATGTAATTATATTTCTAATCATGATACTTACATCAAATGAAATTTTTAAATCCATAGAAAATGCTAAATTTATAGGATTTTTGACAAATGAAACAATATCAAGCTATCATATAGATAGCAGGAGTGTTGTAGAGAATTGTGCATTTTTTGCCTTTAATGGAGAGAAAGTCGATGGACATGACTTCATATATCACGCAATAAAAAATGGTTCAAAATGCATAATAGCCGAAAGATTGCCGAAAAACATAGATCCAACAAAATTACCAAGAAATGTATCAATAATAATTGTTGAAGATATCATAACATCTATTCAAAAAGTTGCTTCATTCGCAAGGTCTAGAATGAAAGCAAAAATTGTTTGCGTAACTGGCAGCATAGGTAAAACAACGACAAAAGAAATGATTGGTTTTGTATTACAAAACTTCATCAGCACATATACTTCACCTGGAAATAAGAACAATCACATAGGTATGCCATTAAGCCTCCTAAATGCAAAAGAGGATGCAAAATTAATAATTCTTGAACTTGGAATGAATAGTTCAGGAGAAATATCAATGCTTTCTAAAATAGCGAAACCTGATATATCAATAATTACTACAATAGCACCAGCTCATATTGGAAGATTCAACTCACTAGAAGATATAGCATCTGCGAAAGCTGAAATAATAGACGGAATGAATGAAAATGGAATATTAATCTTAAATCAGACAAACAGCTTTTTTAAATTTATATCCAAAAAAGCAAAAGATAAAGGAATTAAAACAATTATCGGTCTTGGAGATCATGAGAAATCTCCAATATATATGGATAACTTTCAAATAGGATTTAACTCTTCTGAATTCGATATATTTATAAAATCAAGCACAAATGGAGATGAAATAGTAAAAACATCGACAATGAGTATTTCCCATAGCATTGCGTTTAACTCAATATTTATATTTGCATTAGCAAAATTACTTCGTCTCGACTGCAATGAAGTTTCAAGATATCTAAAAAAATTCAAAGGCGTTGATGGTAGAGGAAATATAGAAAAAATTAAATCTGGGAAAAAAGAAATCATAATTATCAATGATTGTTACAACTCAAGTCCTGAGTCTGTAAAATCCGGAATTCAAACTCTAGTGGCATTAAAACAAAAACAGAAAAATGCTAGAGCAATTTGCGTACTTGGCGATATGCTTGAATTGGGAGATTTTTCATATCAATACCATAGAGATCTTGGTAATGAGATTGCTAATATGGAAAATGTTGATGGCGTTATATGTGTTGGTTCAGAGTCGAAAATTCTATACGATGCACTTCCTGAAAATAAAAGATTGGGCTATTATGAAAATACAGAAATAGCTAGAAGACCAATAAGAGATACCCTGCAAAATGAAGATATAGTGTTGTTTAAAGCTTCCAGAGGAATTCATCTTGAAACTGTTATAGAAAAATTATTTCAAAGCTAAAGATGCAAAAACTGAATATGCAAAGAATTATTTTTTCATTGTCATTAAGCGGTTGCTCATTTTATAATAATCACTTTTACAAAAACTATTCAACAAATTTATTTAAATACTACGATAATGTAATATCAAAAGATCATGCAGAAATAAGATCTGCTTGGGTAAAAACTAACTATAAGTTTAATGATACTATCAAGACAAGACTTGTAAAAGGAATAGAAATGGACAATTTAGAAGAAAAAGAATTCAATGCATTTCTCCTTCCTGATTTAATTTATTTAAAAAATCTAGCTCTATTTCTTAAAAATAGATCTAACTCAGAAGCCAATCAAGATATAAAAAATATACTAGAAGCGAGATCAAATATGTTCATGAAATCTTATAATAATTATGCTTTTAAATTTAAAAACATCGAACATAAAAGTATCAACAACGACTATTTAATAAGAAATCATTTTAAATATCTCGGATCATTGTCTAACAATGAACTAATAATTGCAATGCTTCCGTGTATGGCAAATTTTAGAGCAATTGGCATATATCTTAATAATAGAGTTCCTCAAACTTCCCAATGGCGATGGTTTGTTGAAAGAAGAATAAGGCCGGAGCTTCTAGAAGTTTTAAATGAATTTTCAAAACAAGCAAATGAACAAATAGCTCAAAAAATCGTTTCACCAAAGAATGCATTGGAGATTTTAGAAAAAAATATAGACTTTGATAACAATTTTATCAATGAATCAATGTCAAATAAAACTCTGATTCAAGAAATCATCAAAAATGTTCCACGTGGAACATTTTAAACTTTTGGATAATTTTTATAATCAGGATATACTGAATATATTCTTAAATTATAATGCCACCATTCACTTGGCAAGGGTGTAAATCCAGAAACAGACATTATACCAGCAAGAATTAACCTATTGTGTAATATTTTTGGGTCAACATCATGTCTATGATGAGCAATTTCCTCAAAACAATCAAATTCAGTACCCATGTCAAACTCTTTGTTTGTTTTTTTATCAACCAGGGTTAAGTCAATAGCAACGCCTCTTGTATGAGTTGCCACTCCTTTTCTAGGATCACTTACATATATTTCATTATTTATCTGTTCAAATAATTTTGTCTGAACTGATAAAGGTCTATAACCATCAAACACTTTAATTTTATAGCCAAGTTTATCGGCGTATTTAATTGCTATTTTTAACTTTTCCGCACTATCTTTATGTAAAAATAGATCGCTATTTTGATAGATTTTTTCACCTGTAAAATTATTCTTTGTAGCATACCTTATATCAAAAATAACATCGTATTCTTTTTTGGTAATTTTAACTAAATTATTATTTTTTGATACTTTATTATTTATACATGATGACATGGTAAGCAACAAACATAATAGAAAATATTTTTTCATATACAATAAAACTTTACAATTAAAAAAACTTAATTATTAAAATCACTATAAGTATTCTCATAAAATGCAACACTTAAAAATAAAAAATACATACGAATATGATGTTATAGTAATCGGAGCAGGTGGCGCTGGACTTAGATCTACCCTGGGAATGGCATCAAAAGGAATAAAAACAGCATGCATAACAAAAGTATTTCCAACAAGAAGTCACACCGTGGCTGCTCAGGGAGGTATATCCGCTGCCCTCGGGAATATGGGAGAAGATGACTGGAGATGGCACATGTACGATACAATTAAAGGTTCTGACTGGCTGGGAGATCAAGACGCAATAGAATATATGTGTAAAACTGCACCCCAAGCAATAATAGAATTGGAAAACTTTGGCGTTCCATTTTCAAGAACCAAAGAAGGGAAAATATATCAAAGACCGTTTGGAGGAATGACTAAAAATTTCGGCGAAGGCGGAGCTGCTCAAAGAACATGTGCAGCGGCAGATAGGACTGGACACGCAATTCTTCATACTCTATATCAACAATGTTTAAAACACAATGCTGAGTTTTTTATCGAATATTTTGTAACAGATTTAATTAAAAATGAAAACGGTGGATTTTCTGGATGTCTTGCGGTTGATCTAGAAACCGGAGAATTAAGTATTTTCAAAGCAAAAATAATCGTGCTAGCAACAGGAGGATATGGAAGAGCATATTTCTCAGCAACATCAGCTCATACCTGTACTGGAGACGGAGGAGGAATGGTAGCAAGACAAGGAATAGCACTTGAAGACATGGAGTTTGTACAATTTCACCCAACTGGAATATATGGATCAGGATGTCTAATAACTGAAGGTGTAAGAGGCGAGGGCGGATATTTGGTAAATTCAAATGGAGAAAGATTCATGGAAAAATATGCACCAAGTGCTAAAGATCTTGCCTCAAGAGATGTAGTTTCAAGGTCAATGACAATCGAAATAAACGAGGGCAGGGGATGCGGACCAAATAAAGATCATGTATATTTGAGATTAGATCACCTAGATCAAGATATAATAAAAACAAGACTTCCTGGTATATCAGAATCTGCGAAAATTTTCGCAAATGTCGATGTAACAAAAGAACCAATACCTGTTATCCCAACGGTTCATTACAATATGGGTGGAATACCAACGAATTACAAAGGTGAAGTTATTGACAAAGATGGAAATATCGTAGAAGGCTTAATGGCAATAGGTGAAGCTGCTTGTGTTTCTGTTCATGGAGCAAATAGACTTGGGTCAAATTCATTACTAGATCTAGTTGTATTTGGAAGATCTGCTGCAATTAGAGCTGAAGAAATTCTACAATCATCAGGCTCAGTTCCAAATCTTGATAAATCTTCAATCGACTTTGCACTCACTAGATTCTATGATACTTTAAATTCAAACGGAGATATAACAACAGCAGAACTAAGACTTGAAATGCAAAAAACAATGCAAAAGCACGCCGCTGTATTCAGAGAAGAAAAATTGCTATCAGATGGAGTAGAGCAAATGTCTAAAATATTTAAAGACTACTCAAATATCAAGGTTAGCGATAAAAGTATGATATATAATACCGATCTAATCGAAACCTTTGAACTTTCAAATCTTCTTTATCAAGCCGTTGCAACTATAAATGCAGCACTTGCTAGAAAAGAATCAAGAGGTGCTCATGCAAGAGAAGACTTCGCTGAAAGAGACGATGCTAATTTCATGCATCATAGCATGATAAATGTAAATTCAAATGGAGATGTTAAAATTGATAAAAAATCTGTTACCTTGTCAACCATGACAAATGAATGCGATGCAATACCTCCTAAGAAAAGGGTTTATTAATTTCTTATCCAAAAAAGTTTTGATTGAATTATTTACTATCTAACCACAAATCGAAAGTTATAGATTAATATTTTAACTTCACGATAGTTTCAATTTAGTTAATTAATTATGCGAATAAATTATTGATTGTATTATCTATCAAAACTTAACCCCAAATCCGATCGAATATAAGGTACCACCATTTGCAATTCCATCAAAAGAAAGATTTTGCTTTATCATATTTATCCTTCCGAAAATATCTTGACTGAAATCTTTTTTCACTCCAATACCGTATTCATAACCAAAAGAATATCCTCCTTGTTGAGCTGCTCCATTTACTGTCGCTCCGGTAAATTTTACCGAATTAATACCCTGAACTGCTCCGAATATACCAAGAATTTGATAATTAGTAATACCGATTGGTATTTTTAATCCCAGATCGTATCTCATTAAAATAATTTGACTATTCACTGAATCAATTCCATATTGACCACCTGTTGCTTTGTGCGCAGCTTTTGTTGAATCATACCCAAATTCAAAATAAAAGTAATCATTTATATCAAAGCCTAGAAAAAAACCCATCGCTTGATTATTTTTTGGCATAATGGAGCTATAATCAATTCCAGCTTTTTGTGTGTACTCATAGCTACCAATTCCAGCCTGAATACCAAGATATGGATTTAACAAAACATCAGCTTTTGCTGAAGATGAAAAGATTGTTGTTAATAGTGATACTAAGAAAAATATGTATTTTTTCATAAGAAATAGAAATTCTGAACTCTTTTCTACTAGGAGTAGAATTTTAAGTGTCAAGATTTTTTTATTTAAGTGTAATTAGTGTAATTATTTTTAAACCCACCTAATAACAATACTTTCTATAAGCTTATGATAATAAATTAATAAATATTTACACAAAGTCTTGACTTCAATTAGAATAAATATAAAATTCCTCTTTTTAAATACTAATATTTAAAAATATTCAGGCCAATAAATATATTAACGCAAATAAATATCACTAATACTATTTAGCAAACCAATGGCATCGTTTTTATTCCTTTGAAAAGCATTTCGTCCAACTATAGATCCATCTCCCCCTCCAAGCGCAATTTGCTTTATTTCATCAAGAACTTCCAGCTCTCCTTTCGCCGCACCTCCTGAAAATACAACCAATCTTTTTCCTCCAAGGCATGATCTTTTAACAATTGCTATTCTTTTTGCTAGTGTATCTATTTCCATTCCATCCATTGCCTTTTTAGCTTCAGGTTGCTCAATAAAAGATGTTGGTGGTTTAACTTTAATTATGTGAGCACCAATTAAAGCTGCCATGTGAGCACCATAAGAAATTACATCAATCGCTGTTTCGCCCTCCTTGCTAACTCCTTCGCCTCTTGGATAAGACCAAACTACACTAGGAATTCCATACTCCCTAGCTTCAGCTATTATATCTTTTAGCTCAGTTATAGAATCATTGAAGTAATCAGATCCTGGGTAAATTGTCATTCCTATTGCGCTGCATCCCAATCTTAAGGCATCTTTTACCGTTGCAGTAATTGCCTGGTTTGGACTTAATGATTTATCGGCTAGTGAGTTTGATGAATTTATTTTTAATATCAAAGGAATTGCTCCTGCAAACTTATCAGCTATTGCCTCAATTGAACCAAGTGGAGCTGCATAAGCATTTAAACCCGCATCAATTGCTAATTGCGGATGATAATCAGGATTATAAGCATCTGGATTTTTAGAAAAACTTCTTTCCGGTCCGTGTTCAAACCCTTGATCAACCGGCAAGATAACCATTTTACCAGTACCAGCTAATTTCCCACTCATCAATATTCTTGCTAAATTTGTTTTCACTCCACCATTGCAAGATGAATAATTATTTAATATTTCTTTTACTTTTTGCGTTATAATCATATATTTTTACTAGCATTTACACAAAATAAATCATTATTTTTTATTTACAATAATTTTTTTATCATTCAATTTCTGAAACTTCAATAATCTTTCTTGTTGATGTTGAGCCACTTAAAATCTTAATATTAGACTGTATAACATTAAAATAATTACTTAAAACTCCAATCAACTCTTTATTTGCTTGACCTTTTTCAGGAATTGCATTAACACTAACAATATAAGTTTTATTTCCAAACATATCCTCAGCAACTTCAATACTGCTATTTTTTTTAAATAATTTTACTTGAACAGATATTATCATCACATTTATTGATTTTAAAAGCATAAATCTAAAAAAATAATAAAAAATATTTTTTTACACTTGAAATTGTCTTTTTTCCTATTATATAGTATTAACATTATATTTTATTTATGTCATCAAATTATGTAATAGGTATTGACCTAGGTACAACAAACTCCTGCGTTGCAATTATGGAAGGTGGGCAACCAAAAGTTCTTATAAATAGCGAAGGTATTAATACAACACCATCAATTGTTGGTTACACTGAGAAAGATATATTGGTTGGCGCACTTGCAAAAAGACAAGCAGTAACAAATCCAAAAAGAACTGTTTATGGATCTAAAAGACTTATTGGTCGTAAATTTGAAGATCAAGAAGTCAAGAAACAACAAGATCACTCATCTTTTGAAATATGTAAATCTAAAAATGGTGATGCTTGGGTTAAAATTGATGGAAAAGAATACTCTCCATCTCAAATAGGTGCTCAGGTTTTACAAAAAATGAAAGAAACGGCTGAAAGCTACCTTGGCGAAAAAGTTACAAAAGCTGTTATCACAGTGCCGGCTTATTTCGATGATGCTCAAAGACAAGCAACTAAAGATGCAGGTCAAATCGCTGGTCTTGAAGTTTTAAGAATCATAAATGAACCAACAGCTGCTGCTCTTGCTTATGGTCTTGATAAAAAAGGTGAGAAAAAAGTCGTAGTTTATGACCTTGGTGGAGGTACATTTGACGTTTCAGTTCTTGAAATCGGTGATGGAGTTTTCGAAGTTCGTGCAACAAATGGTGATACATTCCTTGGTGGTGAAGACTTTGACTACAGAGTTCAGCAATATCTAATCGATGAATTTAAAAAAGAAAGCGGTGTTGATATATCAAAAGACCCACTTGCAGTTCAAAGACTTAAAGAAGGCGCTGAAAAAGCTAAAATCGAGCTTTCAAATTCAATGGAAACTGATATAAATCTTCCATACATAACAGCTGATGCAACTGGACCTAAACATTTGAACATCAAACTATCTCGTGCTAAACTTGAGCAATTGGTTGCTGATTTAATTGAAAATACAATTAAACCTTGCGAGAAAGCTCTAGCAGATGCTGGTATAAAAGTTTCTGAAATAGATGAAGTTGTTCTTGTTGGTGGAATGACAAGAATGCCAAAAGTTATTGAAACTGTTAAAAAATTCTTCGGCAAAGAACCTCATAAAGGTGTTAATCCTGATGAAGTTGTTGCGGTTGGTGCAGCTATACAAGGTGCTATTCTTAGAGGTGATGTAAAAGATGTTGTTCTTCTTGATGTAACTCCTCTTTCACTTGGTATTGAAACTATGGGTGGGGTAATGACTGTATTAATCGAAAGAAATACAACCATACCTACTAAAAAAACTCAAATATTCTCAACAGCTGAAGATAATCAATCAACAGTTGGAATCAGAGCGTATCAAGGTGATAGACAAATGGCAAGGGATAATAAATTCCTTGGTGAATTTATGCTTGATGGAATTGCTCCAGCAAGAAGGGGTATGCCACAAATTGAAGTTGCATTCGATTTAGACGCAAACGGACTATTGCATGTTTCAGCAACCGATAAGGCTTCTGGAAAAGAGCAAAAAATAAGCATAAAATCTAGCGGTGGTCTTTCAAAAGAAGAAATCGAAAGAATGCAAAAAGAAGCAGAAGCTAATGCAGAAAGCGATAAACAAAAGAGGGAACTTGTTGAAGCTAAAAACAACGCAAACTCTTCAGTTTATGAAGCTGAAAAATCTTTAAATGAGTATAAAGATAAAATTCCATCTGAATTAAAAGATGAAATTGAATCTGCTATTTCAAAATTAAAAGAAGCAGCCGAAAAAGACGAACTTGAAGCAATCAAAAATGCTCAATCAGCTTTACAAGATTCCTTGATTAAAATCGGCGATCATGTTAATAAATCAGACTCATCATCTGATTCTAACCAGTCATCCGACCAAACATCAAGCGATGAAGACATTAAAGATGTTGGAAATATGTAATTAATTACAAAAAACCAATAACCTTTTAACCCGCTCTTTTTTAATTAAAGGGGCGGGATTGTTTATTTTTTAATTTATTGCTTGACTTTTTAGAATTTATTAATTATTTTAAAGCAATTCAGCCTGACTGAAGGTAAGAAGTTAGACTTCTCGGTCGTCGTTATGACGGCCGATCTAAGGTTGCCAATTTATCCCTATAATTCTATTTGTACATATTTTCTCAATAATATTTTCTTGTGTAAAAATTGGTATTTGTGGTTTAGAAAATGTCGGTCTATTAAGTTTAGTATTTTCCTGATAAATGCGAGATTGTATTAAACGCATCATAGGATTGCACAGCAAATCGGAGATTTCTAATCCATGGACTTTGTTATCTATAATTGATTTTTTATTAAAAAATTTAATATTTTTTGATGATATTGCTGATTGTATTTTAGTATTTTCTAATTTTATCTCACCATAATGTCCATATCTTGTTCCGTTATCAAAAATTTGCTTAAAATGATCCTCTAAAGGTATATCTAGATTCGCTCCATTTCGTGATTCTGCTGATATTTTACACATTCCATTTACTCCTATTAAAAATGGTACTAAAATCTCAATCAACATCGTTAATGAATAATGATAAGGATCAACCGGGTTATTGTATTTTAATCTTAAAAATTCTTTATCGATAACAATTGATATAATTTTAAAATCTATTTTATTTAAAAGATCTGATAAATCAAGCAAAAAAGATGTTTTTATCTTATCATCTTTTAAAAAACTATAATGCTTATTATTACCTCTTATATCAGATAAATGCAATATCTTGTTTTCTATATTATAAACATGTTTAAATTCTTGAAATATATTTTCAATATAACCGTTATATTTTTCTTCAATTAATACTCCACATAGCGATAAGAATCTTGTAGATTTAAAAGAAGAGTCTCCGGATTCATCCAAGTATAAATTATATTTCTTATCACCCAAAATACCCATCATATCCCTACTCCCCAAAGCTAATCTTATTCTTCATTAACGCTTCTCTGCTTTTAATTTTAGTTCTTAAATATTCCATTGGTCTGTCACCTTTTATACGATTGCAATTTCCGCATAAAAGCTGGTAATTTTCGTAATAATCTCCACCACCTTTAGCACGAGGTATAATATGATCAACTTCAAAATGCCAAATATCAAGCTCAATACTACAAGCATTGCAACATCCCTTTTGCTCTTTAAATAATCTTTCTTTGATGTTCGTTGTAATTGGCTCTTGTTCAATATCTGTTCTTTGTGGAACATCTTCTCTGTGAACGAAATCAACTCCTTTTTGCTTGAAGCTCAAACTATCATCTATGTTTCCATCTTTTTCAAGCCTCTCAATTAAAACCATTGCTGCTTGTTTTTCAATATCAACTCCAATCCATTTTCTTTGAAGCTGCTCAGCCGCTACACAAGTTGTTGCACATCCGCAAAATGGATCTAAAACCAAATCCCCTTCTTTTGAACTTGCTTTAATAATTCTGTGTAATAGTTCAAGTGGTTTTTGAGTTGGATAGCCTGTTCTTTCT
>CAMCTP010000030.1 GCA_945878495.1 Rickettsia typhi
GAAATTGAGGTAATTTGCTCGGATGCCTTAGAGCATAGGCATCGTATAGAAACTAGAAAATCAGATATAATTGATCACAAAATACCAAATTGGCAAGATGTACTTGATAGAAATTATGAAAAATGGTACAGAGAGCATCTAATTATAGACACTGCAAAAAATTCTATAGATGAAAATATTGATAGAATATTAAAATATATTGATTATAAAAAGCGATAATAATTTTAGGAATTTTTCATGCTAACCCCAAACATAAAATACCTACCAATAAAAAATCCTGATGGAACAATCCGTGAATATGATAAGGTAATTTTTTTAAAACATTTTATCACAAAAACTGATATCATTGAGGTTGGAGATTATACTTATTATGCCGCTACAGGTGATGCTGGATGTGACCCAAAGGAATTTGAAAACAAGAATGTGCTTTATGTTTTTCCAGGAGCAAAACTAAAAATCGGTAAATTTTGCCAACTCGCCCAAGACTGTAAATTCATGATGAAATGGTGCAATCATACCCTTAATTCCTTTACAACCTACCCATTATTCTGGAATTTGATTGATAAATACGATAATTACTTCGATGCAGTGCCGGCTGCAAAATATTACCACAAAGAATACGGTGATACAATTATCGGAAACGATGTTTGGATTGGCTATGATGCCCTAATTATGCCGGGGGTGAAAATCGGTGATGGAGCTGTAATTGGAGCTCGATCTGTCGTCACCAAAGACGTTGAACCCTATACAATTGTCGGTGGAAATCCTGCTAAAATTATTCGTAAAAGGTTTGACGATACAGCAATTGAAAAACTTTTGAAAATTCAATGGTGGAATTGGGAAATTGAAAAAATTATGGCTAATTATAAAGCTATCATGGCTTGTGATCTAAATTCACTGTGTAAAATTTAAAACAAAATTAGCAATTAAACTATTAAATTAACTTCGCCAACTCTTCAATAGAATGAGCAACTTGATACATTTTTGCATCTTCAAGTCTATCTGTCATAACCTGAACCCCTATCGGAAGACCTTCGTTATTAACCCCAAATGGCACGGATATCGCTGGTAATCCAGCTATATTTGCCGGAACCGAACATATATCATTTAGATACGTTTTTACTGGGTCTAAATTTGCCGTTTTTACATCAAAAGCTGCATTCAATGCCGTTGGACATATCACGGCATCATAAGATTCAAATACCTTAGAAAATTCATTCGAGATAACTTGGCGGATTTTTTGAGCCTTGACATAATAATCTTGATAATGCTCTGAGGACAAAATATAATTTCCAACCATAATTCTACGCTTAACTTCCTCTCCAAAACCTTCAGATCTAATTTTAGAGTAATATTCATCCATATTTTTAATATCACCTAAATCAATATCGAGACCATATCTTATTCCGTCGAATTTTGCCAAATTTGAACACATTTCAGCTGGTGTTATAATATAATATACATTGATAGATTTTTCAATGTGCTTGATATCGATATAATCCACTTTGGCACCTTGTTTTTCCAAGCCTTGCTTGCACTTTTCAATTGAAGCTAAAACATAACTTGGTACATTATCCGATGCAAACTCCTTTGGTATTGCAATCTTCATACCAGATACTCCGTTTTTGATATTTTTCGTAAAATCATAGCTTGAATTTTTATACATCATGCTATCTCTTGCACTATGTCCAGCGATAATTTCCATTAAATATGCTGTATCTTCAACATTTTTAGCCAAAAATCCAGCCTGATCAAAAGAGCTTGCGTATGAAATCATTCCATACCTCGAGCACACTCCATAGCTAGATTTCGCACCAACTAAACCGCAAAAAGCTGCTGGCTGTCTAACAGACCCACCGGTGTCAGAACCTATAGCGGCAATACATAAATCACCTGCAACCGCTGCTGCCGAACCTCCAGATGAGCCACCCGGTGTTAAATTTGCATCAGGATTTAGCTTCGATTTTAAAGGATTAATTGTATCTCCAAAATATGAATTTGTTGTTGTCGAGCCCATGGCAAATTCATCCATATTTAACTTCCCAAGCATAACAAAATTTTCATCGACAAGCCTTTGTATAACATCAGCATTATATTGTGGAACAAAATTTTCCAGCATTTTTGATGCCGAGGTTGTTCTAACTCCCGCCGTGCAAAATAAATCCTTTATTCCAAGAGGTATTCCTTCTAGCTTTTTTGCTTGCTTTTTTGCAATATTTTCATCAGATATTTTCGCAGATGCTATTGACGAATCTTCACAAATTGTGATAAAAGCGTTTAATTTTGATTCTTTAATTCTATTCAGATATTCCGTGGTTAGCTCTACGGCACTTATTTCCTTATTTAAAAGCATTTTTTTTGCTGCTGAAATTGTCAAATTTTTAAGATTCACGACATTTTAAAATATAGCAATAATCTAATAATATTTTTTATTTGCAAGAAAATTGATTTGACTTTTCTAATCTTTGTTTTATGTAAAAAATGCAATTCAGTCAAAACCAAAATGAATAAAAGTTTAAAATTAAAATTCTATGCTGTAATTGGAATTTTTTTACTTTCAGGATATATAACAATATGCAATATATTTCTAATTTCTGGCAATTCTTTTGTAAAAAAAATGCCATTTCCAAACCTAAATCTTGGCTTGGATTTAGTTGGAGGTCTTCATTTATCATTGGAGGCGGATATAAATTCATATTTTAAAAATAAATACCAAGAAATAGCAGAAACTTTAGAAACAAAACATAGTGTTAAAGCTATAAAAATCGATCACAATGGAATTGAAATCGGAGAGGCGAAGTCAGAAGACGATCTTAAAAAAATATTCCAAACTATCGATCGCAGGCTTGAAATAGACAATGGCAAAATTGCGTACAAAAATTCGTCAATTGATCAAATAAAAACTGATGTTATGGAAAGCGGTATATCTGTAATAAGAAATAGAATAGATAGCCTTGGAACAAAAGAAATAGTCTTGTATAGAGAATCCAAAGATACAATAGTGCTACAAATTCCAAACGAAAAATCCAGTGAAAATGTAAAAAACTTGATTTCATCGGCCGCAAAACTTTCATTTCATATAGTCAATAAATACAACGCATACACCATGAATCCGGATTCGGTAATAGACAAAAGATTCAAGGCTTTTGAAGTCAGCGATAAAAGGTTTGCAAATGAAAAAGGAAAAATGTACCAAATCGTTGAAGCAAAAGAAAGCATTTCCGGCAAAGATTTATCTGATGCAAGAATCTCATTTGACAATATTAACCCATCAATCGCAATATCATTTAATGCAAAAGGCGCCAAAGATTTTGCAAAAGCTACAACAACAAATACAGGCTCTCAGCTTGCGATTGTGATAGATGGAAAAGTTATCTCTTCGCCAAATATAAACGAACCAATTCTTTCTGGAAAAGCTTCAATTTCAGGGTCTTTTTCACCAGAGGAAATGAAAAATCTCGTAATATCTTTAAAATCCGGAGCATTACCTGCAAAATTTAACATAGTCGAAGAAAAAATTATAGATGCAGGTCTTGGTTCTAAATCAATCAAATCATCAGGAATGGCAATGCTACTTGGCTTGGTATTAATATTTATTTTCATGGTTGCGTTTTACAAAAAACTTGGATTAATAGCTATATTCGGTCTACTGGTAAATGGATTTTTAACAGTTTCCATATTCTCTATTTTTGGCATTACCGTGACCCTTGCATCGATAGCAGGTCTTCTTTTGACAATAGCCATGGCAGTTGATGCCAACATACTAATATATGAAAAAATGAAGGAATTTAACCCAAAAATACTTACCCAATCATCAATAATAAACAATGGTTTTAGAGGTGCGATGTCAGCAATCGTTGACTCAAATTTAACAACAATAATATCAGCGGCAACTCTACTAATCTTCGGTACCGTCTTTGTCAAGGGATTTGCCGTTTCTCTAATGATCGGTATAGTGTTCTCATTCTTTACAGCAGTTTCATTGACAAAAATTGTCGCTCAATACATCGTCTATAAAAAACATAGTTTGGTATAAATCATGAAAAAGAAAGCCTGCATACAAACATACGGATGCCAAATGAATGTCTATGATTCCGAAAGAATGACAGACATTTTAACGAAAATGAATTATGAAATTGCAGAGGACTACAAAAATGCCGAATTAGTCATATTAAACACATGCCACATAAGAGAAAAAGCAGCTGAAAAAATCTATTCTGAACTTGGTAGGATTAAAATAGAAAAAAATAGAATGTCAAAAGAAGATGGCAAGGAAATGACTGTTATAATGGCTGGATGCGTTGCTCAAGCTGAGGGTGAAAATGTATTCCTTAGGGCAAAACATGTAGACATAGTTGTTGGGCCGGAGTCATATCATGACCTACCAGCTCTGATCGAAAAAGCTAAAAATGGTGAAAAAAGATTGATCAATATAGATTTTGCGCCAGACGAAAAATTCGACAAATTACCAGAAGAAAGAATCATGAAGCAAAAATCATCAGCGTTTATAACTATTCAAGAAGGTTGCGATAAATTTTGCTCATTTTGCGTTGTACCATACACTAGGGGTGCTGAATTTTCAAGAAAAGTCAGCGATGTAATAGATGAAATTAAGAAAAATGTTGACCACGGAGCAAAGGAAATTACTCTTCTTGGGCAAAATGTAAATGCCTTTCACGGTGAAGATCACATGGGTTTGAAATGGAGATTGTCTGATTTAATAGCCAAAATAGCTGATATAAATGGGGTTGAAAGAATAAGATATACGACATCCCATCCAAATGATATGACAGATGATTTGATATCAATTCACGGATATGAAAAAAAATTGATGCCACTCTTGAATCTTCCCGTTCAATCGGGTTCAGACGCAATTTTACAGGCAATGAACCGCAGACATAAAAGAGATCAATACATTGAAATAATGGATAATTTAAAAAAAGTCCGCCCGGATATAATATTTTCATCCGATTTCATAGTCGGCTTTCCCGGTGAAACAGATCAAGATTTTGAAGATACTCTTGATTTAATTAGAAAAGTTAAATTTCAAGCGCAATCTTTCTCATTTAAATACTCAATGAGAGATGGTACTCCGGCGGCTGAAAATCCTGATCAGGTTCCTGAGGACGTAAAATCTACAAGATTAAAAACCCTGCAAGATCTTCTTGAGGGTCAGCAACACGCATTTAATGATACAATGCAGTCGCGAATAATTCCAGTTCTGTTTGAGGAAAAGCCAACAAGAAACGAAAATCAAATTGCCGGCAGAAGTGAATATTTGCAGATTGTACTTTGCGATTTACCATCAAATATCAATCGTGCTGACATAATTGGCACAATTAGAAATGTAAGAATAACGAGAGTAAATCCAAACTCTATGTTTGGAGAATTGCTTATTTAGGACAAAAAGATTACCGCAGTAAATACCAAGCGGTATTATCATTAGAACAAATATATCTCAAATGATAACCACAACAATTGTTATGGTCAAAATATTGCAGATAAACTATAATAAAGCGAGAATTGGGTTTTCAATAATAGCTTTTAACTCTGATAAGAATTCTGCAGCAAGAGATCCATCAATGGCTCTATGATCAACTGAAATTGATATAGTTACCATGTTTGCAACTGAAACAGCGCCATTTTTCACGATAGCCCTTTCCTCCGAAGCTCCAATTGCCAAAATACAAGATTGCGGCGGATTAACTATTGCGTGAAAATTTTTCACCCCATACATCCCAAGATTTGAGATCGAAAATCCACCACCCTGAAATTCATCAGATCGTAAGCCGCCTGATCTAGCCCTAGATGCCAAGTCTTTAATTTCAGCAGATATCTCTAATATGCCTTTTTGATCTGCATTTTTCACAATTGGAGTTATTAATCCATCTGGAATTGAAACCGCTATTGATATATCAACATTGTTATAGTATCTTACTGAGTTTGACAAATATGAACAATTAACAAATGATTTATTTTTAATTGCTAGAGCTGTACATTTTACCATTATATCATTTACCGAGATTTTATAAATTGGCTTTCCATCTTTTTTTGGCGCTCTTGAATTTATCAACTCTCTTGCAGCTAATAAATTATCCAGATTACAATCCGCATCAAGATAAAAATGTGGGATTGTCTGCTTTGACTCAAGCAATCTATTGGCAATTACACTTCTCATGCCGGAATTTTTAACATCACGATATTCTTCGGAATTTCTACCTATTGAAGTGCAAATCATGCCAGTTTTTTCAGCAGATTTTGCATTTAAAACATCATCTCTAATCACCCTTCCTCTTGGTCCAGATCCGGAAATCGTGCATAAATCAATTGATTTTTCGGTGGCAATCCTTTTTGCTAAAGGGCTTGCAAATACTCTTTCCCGTGTTGTATCCCTTCTTTCCTCAATTTTTGCGACAGATTTTATAGTTTCAGATACAGATTCATCTGATTTTTTCTCACCACTAGCACCATGCATAATACCAATTTTTGGAGTAAAGCCATCGAGGTCTTTTTCTGTTTCGTTTTTTTCTAAAACCAAGGCAATTACAGTGTTGATTTTTACACCCTGCGTTCCGGCCGGAACCAGTATTTTCCCTATTTTACCCTTATACAATGACTCAACTTCCATTATTGCTTTGTCGGTCTCAATCTCAGCAATTAAATCGCCGGACTTTATTTCATCACCCTCTTTTTTGTTCCAAGATGCTAATGTTCCCTCTG
The DNA here is from genome assembly GCA_945878495.1 of Rickettsia typhi. Taxonomy (GTDB): domain Bacteria; phylum Pseudomonadota; class Alphaproteobacteria; order Rickettsiales; family Deianiraeaceae; genus CAMCTP01. The sequence goes on from CAMCTP010000030.1 coordinate 6,721, forward strand.
TCATAGTCGGAGATAGTGCTGGCATTAGAATTTCTATTGGCATAAATTCTTCAAAATATTAATACAATAAAAATGTTTTTTTAAAAAGTCAAGAGTGCAAATTAAATCTTATATGTAAGATACAAAAAATGTTTGCTGTTAAGCTATATCATTTTACCTGCCTTGAAAATATTAAATTTCAAGACAAGCAAGCTATTTTAGATTACTCAACATCTTCGGATGTCATTTTACCTCCGTTTTGCTTAATGATTTCCTGAGCAACTGAATCAGGCACTTGATCGTAACGCTCGAAAACCATTGAATATTGAGCGCGCCCTTGAGACATTGATCTCAATGTATTAATATATCCGAACATCTCAGCCAGAGGAACATAAGAAGTAATAACTTTTGCATTTCCTCTTGAGTCAACTGCTCCAATTTGACCTCTTCTTGAATTCAAATCACCTATGACGTCACCCATGTAGTCCTCAGGAGTTACAACCTCAACCTTCATTACAGGCTCTAATATTGCAGCTTTCATCTGGCTTGCTAATTTTCTAAATGCACTTTTTGCGGCAATTTCGAATGCAAGAACGCTAGAGTCAACATCATGGTATTTACCGTCTGTTAAGGTAACCGAAAAGTCAATCACCTGATATCCTGCATGAAGACCATTTGCTTGAGCTGCAATTAAGCCTTTTTCAACTCCAGGAATGTACTCTCTAGGAACGGAACCTCCAACGATTTTATTTTCAAATTTATAACCAAAACCTCTTTCTTCAGGCTTGAATTCAAGAGTAATGCCCGCAAATTGACCGGCACCACCTGATTGTTTTTTATGCAAATGCTCTATTGTAATTGGCTTTGAAAGTGTCTCACGATATGCAACCTGTGGCTTACCAACATTTACTTCAACTTTAAACTCTCTTCTCATTCTATCGACTATGATTTCCAAATGAAGCTCGCCCATACCACGAAGTGATGTTTGACCGGTTTCTGGATCACTTTCAACATGAAGCGATGGATCTTCTGAGACCAATTTATTTATCGCAATACCCATTTTTTCTTGGTCAGCTTTTGTTTTTGGCTCAACCGCAATTTGAATAACAGGTTTTGGAAAATCCATTTTTTCTAATATTATAGGTTTTGATGGATCACAGAGTGTATTACCAGTTGTTGTATTTTTTAATCCAACGAATGCAACGATATCACCAGCTGAACCATTCTTAATATCCTCTCTTTGATTTGAGTGCATCAATAACATTCTACCAATTCTTTCGGTTTTTCCATTTGTGGAATTAAGGACGCTAGCTCCAGTTTCAATTTTACCAGAATAAATTCTTGCAAAAGTTATAGATCCAACGAATGGGTCTGTTGCTATCTTAAATGCGACAGCTGCGAATGGTTCGTTTTCTCTTCTTTGTCTCGTAAGTTCTCCGTCATTTTTAGGATCAATACCTGTTATGGTTGGGAAATCAACCGGCGATGGCAAGAAATTTACCACAGCGTCAAGAAGCGGTTGAACGCCTTTATGCTTGAATGCACTTCCGCAAATCATTGGAATAAATGATGTTGAAAGTACTCCTTTTCTAATACAAGATATAATTTCAGCTTCAGAAATTTCCTCACCTCCAAGATATCTTTCCATTAAGACCTCATCCTGCTCTACAGCAGTTTCTATCATTTCCATTCTGTATTTTTTAGCTTTTTCAGTCAGATCTGCAGGTATTTCATCGTAGTAATATTCAGCACCCTGAGTTCCTTCTTTCCAATACACGGCTTTCATCTTGATAAGATCAACAATTCCCGCAAATTCTTCACCAGAACCAATTGGCAATTGAATTGGCACAGGTCTAGCGCCAAGTCTTTCCTTGATCATTTCGATACAACGGTAAAAATCAGCACCAACTCTATCCATTTTATTCGCAAAGCAAATTCTTGGAACGTTGTATTTATCAGCCTGTCTCCATACAGTCTCAGTTTGCGGCTCAACACCGGCAACACTATCCAATACAGCAACAGCGCCATCAAGCACACGAAGAGATCTTTCAACTTCAATTGTAAAATCAACGTGACCCGGAGTGTCGATCAAATTAATTCTGTGATCATTCCAAAAACATGTCGTAGCAGCAGACGTAATCGTAATACCTCTTTCTTTTTCTTGCTCCATCCAGTCCATGGTTGCTCCGCCCTCATGAACTTCACCTATTTTATGAGATCTACCTGTATAAAACAAAACTCTTTCTGACGTTGTTGTTTTTCCGGCATCAATATGAGCCATGATACCTATATTTCTGTATTTTTCAATTGGCAAATTTTGCATAATTTATTAAGATAATTAAATAACAGCTAAAAGCTATTTTTTTATATGCAAGAAATTTTATTAATAATGAAATTAAAATTATCAACAAATGACAACTTATTTTTTATATATTTCGATAAAATCACCCGGCATAATTTTGTACTCATTTCTGAAACTTCCCTGATTAATGGCAATTGCGAAAAATCCATTTCCAATACCATTTCTGCTATCAAGATAAGCTAGTCTTTCGTGATAAGAAACATCGCCAAAAGCGTGTACCCATTTTACCAGAATTCTCTCTTTGGTTGATGATATTTGGATGATAATTTCATCGCCTTTTTTTATGCCAATAGACTCAAAATCGGCAGCATTTCCGCATGTCCATAAATTCCCGAAAGGTTCGTCAATTGCAACAACTTTTAACTTCAAACCATCGCTTCCATCTTGAATCTTATTAACTCTTTGATCTGTATTTAATTTTACGAAATCCACTATATCAATTTTTTTCGCCAATAAATCCAGTCCATCATCTTTAAGGATCGCCATCATTCCGGCAACCGGCGCATACAAATCTCTGCCATCAAAAGTAAATCCCTTCCAGTTTGGATTGCCTTTTTCTGGTATAATTTCCCACAATGAATCTATACCAAATAACTCAGCAACATCCGTAAATAGACCATTATTTGGGCCAATAAAGAAAAAGTCTCGCTTCTTTGATTTCAAAATAATCGGCTTTCTAGTCGTTCCAACTCCTGGATCAACCACACCGCAAAATACCGTCCCATCCTGAAAATCTTTACTTCTTTGTAGCACAATAGATCCGTGCTCAATTCCGAATTGATTAATATTGTTATTAAAGCGAATAAAATCTATTTCAGAGCAACATCTTTTTACCATCTGCTCACACGTTCCAACCGCATCTGTATCGCCGAAATCACTCATCCAAACAACAGTTGGTTTAGATGATATTTTGGTATTATCTACAACATTCATTTGCATCATTTCAAACTTCTCGACGGAAGATTTACTTGAAAAATGATGAAATAAAGTCATAAAAAATAAATAATAATTCGAATTTTAATATATTGATTATAAATTGCAAGTACGTTTATTATTGCATAAAGATCTTAGGTCGCAAATATTACATTTTGGCTTTATTGCCTTGCAAATATTCATGCCATGTTGAATCAACCATTCATGTGCATGTTTTTTATATTTCTTGGGTGTTATTTCATTTATAAGATCCGCAGCTTTTTCTGCTGATTTTGTTTTGACAATCTCCAGCCTATTCAATACCCTCAAAACATGAGTATCGACAGCGATTGAATCTTCTGAAAATACAAAATTCATCATTATATCGACAACTTTTCTTCCGACACCCTTTAGTTTCATTAATTCATCCCTGCTGGCTGGAACTTTGCCATGGTAATTGTCAATAATTTGCCGAGCCATTTCTTTTAGGTGAATTGTTTTTCTATTATAATGAGCAACAGATTTTATCATTTCCCTTAATTCATCATCTGGCAAGGCCAATAATTCATAGAAATTATTAGCACGCCGATAAAGTTTAGATCCCGCCTCAACCACTCTTGATGTTTTTGTCATGGTTGATAAACAAACCGAGATAAGGCTATGAAATGGACTTGCCGACAAACCTCCATCCTCCCAATCGCTTTGTCCATCGTTAAATGTTGGATAAATTCTTGACAATATTTCGTATATTTTTGAAATATTTGTTGGCGAGTTATTCATATATTTTTTTATAATAAAAAGTATTCATAAAAGTGTTATAAATTGCAAATATTTTTATTCCAGACCTTGAAAATCTTAGGTCTTTGATTATATATTATTAATATAATTATAAAGTAAATGTTAGACAGTAATAAAATTGGTATAAATGATTCGAATATTCAAGCAGGAATTAATGGTAATTTCTCAAATAATAAAATAGAAATTCACAATCATTATCCAAATAAAAAAAATTTAATTACCGCAGCTTGCGATGGCTTTGCTAAAATATATGGTATTGTTTGTAGAAAAAATATTGAGGATACTCTTTCAAAAGCTATTGATAAAATCGAAAATTTTACAATGGAAAAACTACATGAAATAGCTCAAGTGAGTGATATTTTTTTAAGAACGCTTGATGACGCAAAATTCGCCGGTACAGAAGAAATGCAAGAAATTCGTGCTAGAATTTTAGCGCAGGAATATAATCATCCAAATTCCATTTCCATGAAATCATGGGAGGAGATGAAAAAAATGAGTGCCGCAGAATTCAAATATTTCGAGGAAAATATCTCGCCTTATTGCCAT